>JBBDWZ010000093.1:0-6183 GCA_040902615.1 Gemmatimonadota bacterium
CCCAAAGCGGGGGATTGTCCGCGTTCACCAAGGTTACGCCTTGGGTTTGTGCGCCCTGCTGCGCGGCGGCATCGCCTGCACCCGCCGCAAAGAGCACCAACATCTCATCCCGCGTCGGGACCTGTTTATTGCGATACCGCACGGCAAACGCGCGTGCGTCCGCATCCGAGCTCCGTTCGAGCGCGCGCAGCGCGGCCTGCTGTTCTTCCCATACTACTGCATCCCGAACGATTGTCATCAGTTTGTCGCGCACCAGCTTGTTTTCGCGCTGCGACAGCCAGTCAATCAGTTCGACACGCATCGCGCGATCGGGCACGCGATCGTAACGCCACGAGACCAGCGCGGTGAGAACTTCCTCGCTTCTCTGCCGGCGAAGGATTTCGATTCGTGTGGTCAATGGCAGGGAGAGGTCCGCCAGCCGGTCCAGCTCCTGCTGCTGTGGCTGGGCGACCGTGTTCAGCCAGCCCTGTGCCGATTGCCGAATCCTCTCCGGCAGCGTCGAATCCTCGAGCAGAGGGAGCAATCGGCCCGCCATCGACGAAGATCCGCGCGCCATCATGACCGCGAGTAGCGCGCGCTCGCCGACATGGTTGGCTGCCTGCGGTGCAAGTGTGAGCAAGTACTGAGCGGCGTCGGTCGCACTGACCACCTGGAGATCGGTGACCGGGCCGCTCAGCCGCGGTGCCGGATCAGCGACACTGAGATCGAGCGCGACGACCTTTCCGTTCACGACCGTGAGATCCACACGGGCAGGGCCCGGATTGCACGGCGTGGTCCAGGTACCGTCACCGCCGAGATCGTTACGCATCAATTCACCGCGATCCCAGACGTAAAGCGTCAGCACGTCCGTCCGGCCCGCCGGCAGCCAATCGCCATCGGGCTGCAGCGCGAACATGCGCGTCCCATCCTTCTCCTCGCCCGTACCGCAGATGCTCGGACGCGAAGGATAGGAGAAGCGAACCACGCCTGACGCCGTGCGCCGAACTGCATGGGCAATTGCATCTGTCTCCTGAGCGGTCGTCATCGCATCCGTCGCGATCGACTCCAGGGATCTCTCGATGACGCTGGAAGACAAAGCAGGCAAAGCCGGCCTATCGGTAACGACCGGCGCCATTACTGCGAAAGCAAACATTCCGCTGTATGCCGACCAGCGCGCGCGCACCGTAGTGGACACCGGCTCACGCACACCGCTCAACACTCGCTGCACGCGATCGATCAGTGGCGATGCGGATTCACCCATGGTCGGGTAGGGCAACGGCTCGCTTTCACCGTGCAGCCAGCGCGCTACTTCCGCCAGGCACTGTGCCAGTGCCATCGGCGAGTCGGTGTGCACCAGCGCATGCTGATCGCAAAGATGCTCGGCCGCTTGCTGAAACCCTTTCCGAGCGATCCGGTTGAGCGGCTGGAAGAACAGCACAGCTTCCAGCCAGCTGAATGCCGCCAGCCACAGCGGATCGTTGCGTTCCAGGTGCGCGAGCTCGTGCGCCAGCATGCTGGTGCGCTGCTCCGCAGGCAGGACTCGCAGCAGCGCCTCCGGCAGACAGATCTCACTGCGTCCCAGAGCCACCGGGCTGCGCACTGCGCTGCAGCGAGTCACCCGCACGCGCCGGCCCAATCCAATACGTGTGCTCAGCGCGTGAACCGCTGCCATGAGATCCGGATCGACTGCATCGTAACGTCGTGCAAAACGCCGGCGCGCACGCGCGTATCGCCGCCCCAGAAAGAACAGCGCAAGAGACATCCCGAGCGCCCACATCATTACAAGCAGCGGCTGCCAGGACAGTTCTGGTAGCCGGAACCGGGAAGGCGATGGTGCCTTATGGGTCGTCGAAGATGGCGCGTGGCCGTCTGTAATCGGCGAGGATTCTGACTGCACCGACGATGGTTCGCGGATGCGTTCGGAGCTCGATCCAGCAGGGGTACCGGCTTCATCGATCAGAATCGGCGACGGCGACGAGGGCACGACCGCGCTCACCGATACCGATGGTATCTCCCAGCGTCCAGCCAACGGTTCCACCCGATCGCTCCGCGCAATCACACTCTGCATTGATGCGGTCAGCACCGCACCAAACGCCGTCAGCTTCCAGAAAAAATCGCGCGTCGCCGCGGGACGCGTGCGACGGAGCAATACGTACGCAATCCCAAGCAGCAGCGTGCTGTGCACCGCATAGGTCAACAGCCAGGCTGCCAGCGCGTTCACCGCATTCATTTGCCCTCCAGCTCTCGCTGCTTGGCCGCAATCAGCTCGCGCACGCGAGCTAGATCGTCTGCATCCACTTCATGTTCATCCAGCAGCTGCGCCATCAGCGCGGCCACATCGCCCGCAAAGGCATCTTTCACCCGGTCCAGCAACGAGCTTCGAACCGCGGCTTCTTCCACCCGCGGCCGGTAGATGAAGGTGCGGCCTTCCACGCGATGCGATACGACACCCTTCTTTTCCAGCCGGCTCAGCATGGTCGCCACTGTGGTCGTGGCCAGCGGCTTGCGGGCCCGCAACACATCCCACACCTCGCTCGCCGTGGCTTCACCTTTCTGCCAGAGCACGCGCATCAATTCTTGCTGCAGATCGGTCAGGTCCTGCCTGCGTCGGGTCATCATTCTCACGGGTACGCGGTTCGACTACGGGCGTAATACTACAAGTGTAGTTTAAAACGCGCAAGAGTGCGATTTGGCCGCGTGCGCTTGCCCGCCGGGCGGACCACCTCCACGTTTTGCAGTATGGCCGGCCGGCACATACTGGTGACGCCAACCCACCATTCAAAAACCCTCAGGCAAGTTCTTATGAGCCAGACCCATAATTGGACCGCGCTTACCGGGAGAACGTGGTGGTGGTCCGCGCTGGCGGTGTTGATCGCCTCGAGCGCCCCCGCACAGGTGCCGTCGCCGGCATCACACTTCGGCTTCGAGATCGGCGCCGATCGCAAGCTGGCGGACTGGAAGCAGCTGACGGCGTACTACGAGAAGCTGGCCAGGACCAGTCCGCGTGTGAAAGTCGACACGATCGGTCGCAGCACATTGGGCGCGCCGTTCGTGATGCTGACGGTTACGTCACAACAGAATCACGCGCGTCTGCGGGAACTGCGTGACATCCAGCTGAAGCTGTCGGATCCGCGGCAGGTGAGCGGTGATGCGGAGCTGCAGCAGCTCTACGATCGCGGGCGTGCGGTGGTTCTCATTACGCACGGTATTCATGCAACGGAGGTCGGTGGCTCCCAGAGCGCCGCACGTCTGCTGCATCGGCTCGCGACGTCGAATGACCCGAAGATCACCGAGATTCTGGACAACGTAATCCTGCTCGACATCCCATCGCTGAATCCGGATGGGTTGCAGTGGGTGGCCGACTGGTACAACAAGACGTTGGGCACACCGGGCGAAGGCACCAGCCCGCCCTGGCTGTACCAGTTTTACACGGGGCATGACAACAATCGCGACTGGTACTCGTTCACGCAGAAGGAGACGCAGGCCACGATCACGGGCGCACATAACGCGTGGCATCCGCAGATCGTTCACGACATCCATCAGATGGGCAACACGGGCGCGCGTATTTTCTTCCCGCCTTACATCGATCCGGTCGAGCCGAATGTCGATCCCGCGATCGTTACCGCGCTGAATCAGTTGGGCACGTACATGGCGGCCGAGCTGACGTCGAAGGGGAAGACGGGTGCCGTGATCAACGGCATTTACGATGCCTGGGCGCCGGCGCGCGCGTACATGCACTATCACGGCGCGGCTCGAATCCTGAGTGAAACCGCGTCGGCCAACATCGCATCACCGATCAATCAGACGAAGGATCGAATCCGCGGCGGCCGGGAGTACGATGCCAGCCAGCGCAGCTGGAAGTTCCCCGCGCTCTGGGAAGGCGGCCGTTGGGGCCTGCCCGAGATCGTCGACTACATGGAGTCAGGCGCACTGGCGCTGCTGACCAATGCGGCCAAGAACCGGCGCTTCTGGCTGGAGAACTTCTACGGCATCAATCGGCGGGCGGTTGATGGTTGGGCCCAATGGCCGGCGGCCTGGGTGATCCCCGCGGACCAGCCGAACAAATCGGGCCTGGCCTACGCACTTCGGATTTTCACCATGGGCGATGTAGAAGTCCATCGCGCCGCCGAAGCCTTCAGCGCCGGCGGCAGGACGTACGCCGCCGGTACGTACGTGATTCCAATGAAGCAGCCGTATGCGTCGTTTGCGCAGACCCTGCTCGAGGTGCAGAAGTATCCCGACCTGCGCGAGTATCCAGGCGGTCCACCCAAGCGACCCTACGATGTCACGGCGCACACGTTGCCGATGCTGATGAACTTCGAGGCGATTCCGATCGCCAAAGGTGCGAACGTCACGTCGCCGCGGCTTTCTGCCAAACTGCCGATCCAGACCTTCGCGTTCGATCTGCCCGCTGAATTGAAAGCGGCAAACCGCCCGCGAATTGGTTTGTACAAGGGCTGGAGCGAATCGATGGAGTCGGGTTGGACGCGCTGGACGCTGGACAACCATCAGCTGGCTTACGACACGATCAAGGACGCGCGCATGCGCGCAGGCAATCTGAATCGCAATTACGATGTGATCCTGATTCAATCCCATTCACCGCAGGCCTTGCGATCCGGCCTGAATGCGGAGCGTTATCCGGCGGAATATGCCGGAGGTCTGGGCGAGCCCGGCGTGCAGGCGCTCAAGGCATTCGTCGAGCAGGGCGGGCGCTTGATCGTGGTCGAAGATGCAACTGAATTTGCCATCGAGCTGTTTGGATTGGGTGTGAAAAACGCGCTGGATGGAGTACAGAACACACAGTTCTACGTGCCTGGCTCCATTCTGAATACCGATTTGGATGTTGCGCATCCGGTAGCGCGCGGGATGAGAGCGAACACCCCAGTGTGGTTCTCCGATGCGAGCCGCGCTTTCGACGTCACCGATCCGAGCATCCGGGTGATTGCACGCTACTCGGCGGGGAACCCCGCATTGAGCGGCTGGATCCTCGGGCCCGAGAAGGTTGCCGGAAAACCCGCATTAATCGAAGCAACTGTCGGTCGTGGCAGCGTCGTGCTCTTTGGCTTCCAGCCGGATTACCGGAGCCAAACGGTTGCGACCTGGCCGCTCATCTTCAACGCCATGAAAACGAATCGTGCCCTGATCCAATGATGAAATCACGAGCCAGCAGTCGCGTTGTCCAGTTCGCGCTCCTGGTCGGCCTGCTCGGGCTGACCAGCACCAGCGTCCTGGCGCAAGGCGATGATCTGCCGCTCATCCGGCGCACCGAGTACGGTGTGCCCCACATTCTCGCCAATGATTATCGTGGTGTCGGCATCGGTCTCGGCTACGCACAGGTCGAAGATTATGGAGACCGCATCATTCTAGGTCTGTTGCGATCCAAGGCGATGATGGGCGTCACGTTTGGCCGCGACAGCATGCAATCGGATTTCGGTGCCAGGCGTGATTTGCTTCGCGTGACCGAGACCTACCACCTGCTGGATGCCGAAACCCGCGGCGTATACGAAGGCTTTGCCGAAGGCGTCAACATCTTCATTCGATCGCATCCAGAGCGCGTGCCGGCATGGGCCAGGCCGATCTTCAATGGCCACGACATCGCCGCGCGCGACATCGGTGGAGCCAGCACGGCCGCGGCCCAGCGCATCGCGCAGCGTCACAGTGGCCAGCCGGTTTCGACCGGTGAAGACATCGATGCGCCACATCCTGATGACGGCTCCAATGCGTGGGCGTTTGCGCCCAGCCGGACGAAGTCGGGTCGTGCGATTCTATTGCGGAATCCACACCTGGCCTGGAGCTCAGGCTATTGGGAAGCACACGTCACGATTCCCGGCAAGCTGAATTATTACGGCGATTTCCGGATCGGCGGGCCGTTCGCGGTGGTTGGCGGGTTCAACGAGCATCTCGGCTGGGCCACCACCAACAACGCACCGGACAACGACGAGGTCTACGTGCTCGACGCGGATACCACCCGGGCCGATCACTACATCTTCGACGGTGTCTCGCAGCCACTCCGTCGTGAAGATGTCACCGTCGATGTCACGACGCCGACCGGTGTCCAGCAGGAGACGCGATCGTTCTGGCACACGACGCTCGGACCGGTCGTGCATCGCACACGTGAGCGCGTGTACATCGCGCGTGCGGGCGGCGACAACGAGTATCGCGCCGGTCAGTGAGCTCCGCCGGGTGATGACGGAATACCCACAG
>JBBDWZ010000094.1:0-6180 GCA_040902615.1 Gemmatimonadota bacterium
GGCGCAGGCGCGGCTCACCCCGCTTGCCCTCGACCGACTCGATCAGCGATGTCTCCTCGCCGCAGATGTAGGCGCCGGCGCCGCGGCGCAGGTGAATCGGCGGAATTGTACAGGGTGGGTGGGCTGAGAGCGCGGCCAGCTCACGTTGCAGGATGGCGCGCGCACCGGCGTACTCGTCGCGCACGTAGATGAACACCTCGGCCGCTTCGACGACCCAGGATGCGATCAGCAATCCCTCGATCACCCGGTGCGGGTCACTATCGAGCAGCACGCGATCCTTGAACGTGCCCGGCTCGCCTTCATCGGCATTCAGTACCGCCAGCCGCGGCCCCGGCTCAGCCCGTACGAAGCGCCATTTCCGATTCGATGGGAAGCCTGCTCCGCCGAGGCCGCGCAACCCTGACGCTTCAGTCACCGCCATCAGCTCATCGACCGTGCGTTTGCCCGTTACGCAATCCTTCAACAGCTGATAGCCGCCGGATGCGCGATAGGCGTGATAATCCGTATACGCGGTCGGCTCGGGCTCCGTACGCTCGGCCAGGACGTTCTCTTCTACCGATTGCACGGTTGCATGGTCGACCGGGTTCCTGCCTACTACGGCAACGGGTGCCCGGTCACAGCGGCCGACGCAGGGCGCGGGAATCACGCGCACGTGACCCAGCCGCTGCTGCAAATCGTGCAGCAACTGTTCACCGCCAAACAAGAGACAGGAGATGGACTCACACACGCGGATCGTGAGCGGAGCGGGCGGTGAATCGCCTTCCTTCACGATGTCGAAGTGGTGATAGAACGATGCGACCTCGAAGACCTCTGCCGGAGTGAGGCGCATCTCGAACGCGAGTGCGGTGATATGTTGCGCGGTCAGATGGCCGAAATGGTCCTGCAGCTTGTGCAGATGCTCGATCAGCAGGTCACGCCGCCGCGGCTCGTCACGCAGCAGCGCAGTGACCTCCGCATGGGCCTGCGCATCGACGTCACGCCCTTTGGGCGCGGGCCGCAACCGCACGCCGCCGGATGCCCCGCCACGAGACTTTCTGCCTGAGGCCATGGTCCGAAGGTAGGCCTGTCATGAGAAGGGTCGCAAGACGGTTGCTGGCCCCATAATTCCCCATTCGCAATTCCTTCCCGTTCAGCAGCGATGAACTGTGCCCGTCGACGGCGCGCGCCGCTCCCACGAATGCCCGGTCGAATGCGAACTCCCGTCCACTAGAGGACGGTCCCACAGGTTCCGATACCCGGTCGAAAGCAGATTGCCCCCGAGCATATCTGCGCAGGGTATCGGAATGTTTGAGACAGACTACTAGCTTAAGGGTCCCGGGCGCTGTAACCATTCAGTGCATTCTGCAGTGACTTGTTCTTCAAGCCATCCCGCAACCGCCGATTGGCTGTTGCCTCATCTCACCCCAGAGTCAGGAGGCTACGATGCCTACTCGTGGTACTCGTGGTGCCCGTGGTGCCCAGGCGGTCGCGGCAATCATTTACTTCCGCCACGACAATGTCCTCTACGAACACACCGTCGATCCACGTGAGGTGGACGCGCTCTTTTTTCAGAAGAAGTTTCGGGACCGCGTAGTCGACCGGCTAGGCTTACGGCCGCCGATCGTGCCCGGTACCGATGACTTCGGAAGCCTGATCGGCGGCCGGCTTCACGAGGCCCGTTCTGCCGAGTGCTTTCCCCAGTCATACGTGGTCCGCCCGCTGGGCGAGCTGCCGGCCCGGCCGGTTCGCGCGGCGCACCTGCCCGAGTTGTATCGGCGATTTCCGATGGTGCCACGCAACGCTCGCGACCTGCTCAATCTGCCGCCGCACGAGGATGCGACTGGCGGTTGCCGTCATTGCTCGGGCTGCATTATCTGGTGTCCGCCCGAAGATGCTTAGCGGCTGGCCGGCGTATGGAAGCGCATCAACTCAGTGAAGCCTTTGTGATCGCGGAGCGGCTCGAACATGCGGCTGAGGACAATACTGGCCGAGCCGCTGGGTGAGTCAGCGACGTAGGATCGAAGCAGCGCAACCGCAGTATCGCGCTCTCCAAGCAGCGTGTGGTTTGCCGACTCGATCCAGACCAGGCTGCGGTTGGCTGGCTCATAGGCGCGCGCGCGACGCATCACAGCACGCGCGCTGTCGATCTGACCGGCTCGTACATAAACGCCGGCCATCAGCATCTCCAGAAAACCGCGGTTCCACGGGTCCTGATCCGAGCGAAGGTACAGTCGCAGCATCGACTGCACGGCGGGCAGGTTTAGCGGAGCCGTACTCCAGCCCTGCAGCACCAGAGTGCAGTGCATAAATCGCATGTCATTGGGAAAACGCTGCGCGCCGGTGTCGCACCACTGCCTGGCCTCGCCGTCGTTGCCGGTTTCGAAGCTCGTGATCGCCAATCTGGCGTAGATCTCGCCCAGGTTTTCCAGGTAAGCGTCCAGCCGGAGCGCTTCCTTGGCGGCCCAGAGCGCGCGATTGAAATCGCCGCGCAAGTACGCTATGACGCTCAACAGGCTGAGTGACGTCGTGCGCTCCGGGTCCGTGTTGATCGCGACATTCAGATCTGCCTCGGCGGTATTCAGCATGCGGTTTGCCCGCGCGGTATCGGCTAAACCCGATGACAAGCGAAACAACACCTGTGCCCGTAACTCGCGCGCAGGTGCATAACTCGAGTCTTTGGCCAATGCACGCTCTGCATGCAGCCGCGCCGAGTCCAGCAGAACACGCATCCGATCGTTCGACTGATTGGTCAACAGGGCAAGCAACGCGTGGTCGTGGGCAATCTGACCGCGCAGCACAATCGGCCGAAGCCAGCCGCGGTCACGCGCTTCGGCGAGTGCCGCCAGGGAATCGGCCTGCTGGAAAATCGAGCCCGCCTGGCTGGTTTGACTGGCCCAGAGCTGGCGGTTGGCACGCTCGCGCCGATCCTGCGCCCGCTGAAACAACTCGAGCGCCCTGGCATTCGTTTCCTTCCGGATTGCACGCAGCCGGAGCGCGATGCCGAGGTTTTTCTTCAGGAGATCCACCGCATTGGCAGCGACGTCGTCCCTGACCGCGTAATAATCATCACGCTGGTGGTCGATCGCTTCACTGGTAGAGATGACTGCGCCGGTCTCGCCATCCGAGAGCATCAGCAGAACCCGAATCCGCGAGGAATCACGCGATAGATCGCCGCTGATCAGGTAGGTCGCATTCAACGCACGTGCTATGCTGTCCAACGCGATCGCCCCACCCCGATAACGGGCTACGGCACCGGTCGATAATACCGTTATCCCGGGGGCGCCGTGCAGCGCACTGATCAGGTCGGCAGTCAGCTCATTCGCAAAGTAGCCGAGATCTCCGCCGGAGCTGTTGTCGTTGAAGTAGAGAACGGCGATGCGCGGGATACCGCCGGCCAGCACCGGTTTTGGACCCTCGGCCAGGCCCGCCCAGTAGCCGATGCCGACGATCAGGGCTATCAACGCGGCTACTGCCACCAGCTTGCGTGGCAGCCCCTTCCACAGCCGGCCAGCGCGGCCAGGCGGATGAGGCTGGGGGACAGCGCCGACAGTCGCGGGCGTTGCGTCCGCCGGCACCGAAGGCACGAGCTCGGTCGAAGCTGCCTGCGCCGGCAGCCGGCTGTCCGTTCCCAACCTAATCCGCTGAATCAATTCCACCGTATCGTCGAGCGGCTTCAGACCATCCCGGGCAAGCAGCTCCTCGTATCGCCGGAAAATTTGCAACGCTTCACTCGGCCGGCCGGCTGCGGCGACCAGCCGAATGCGCTCGTGTTGCATTTCGTCATCGAATGGGTCCAGCTCCACTGCCGCAGACACGATTTCGAGGGCTGCAGCCGATTCCCCGCGCGCGCTGGCTTCGCGCAGCGCCTCACGCACACACTTGCGATGCAGTCGCTTCAGTCGCGAGCGGTGCCGCTCCGCCCACTCCTCGAACGGTTGGCTTTCCACCAGGTAGGTGCCGGCCAGGAAATCGCCACGATACAACTCGAGCGCAACGCGATAATCACCACGCTCCGCTGCCTGCTCGAACAGCCGCGCATCGACCGAGATCCGGCGGCTGAGCGATAGGCGATCGCCCGTGGTCTGCACCCAGTCGGCGCCCAGCGTCTTTCGCAATTCATAGATGGTCTGGTTGAGCGTGTGGCGAGCGCGGTCAGGGTCTCGATCCGGCCAAAGCACGCCCATCAGTGCATCGCGCGTGGTCTCCCCTTCCGCCGCCACGAACACGAGTGCGGCATACCGGATCTTCTGCGCATGCAGCGATGCCAGCTCGCGCTCACCATCGAAGGCTCGAAGGCCGCCGAGAAGATGAAGGTGAGGCAATCGAGTTCCTGAACTGAGAGGGGTATTCGCCCCTCATAATTGCGCTCACCCGATCCCGGTACAAGCAACCAGCCCGCTCAGCCACCGAGCAACACCGCCAGAATGGCGGCTCCGACGATGATCGCTATTCGAAAGAAGGTAGACCGCCTGGCCTGCCCCATCCCCGTCCGCTGCATGCGGCGACGTACCATGTATGCACTCATCGGGCTCGCTGCTCCGTTGGCGCGGTATCGCGCCGCGTTCGCCGATCAAGCCATCGTTGGCGGCGTGATCTGCGAAGGAAGGTGAGCCGGTGGGGTCAGACCAGGATCAGTTGTCGGTCAGGTACGGCCGCCGACCATCAGGCAGGGGTGAAGCCGGGGCCTTTCGACCACCGGATGTATTGCTCGTGCAGCTACTTACGGGAATGAGTGGCGTTATCCAACCGCGTCCAGACAATCACGAATACCCATCGCCGTGCAGGTGAACGAAGGCGTATCCCGCAGCGTGTAGCGGCTGGCTTCGGTCACGCGCAGCGCCATGAGCAGGTCCAGGAACCGGCCGATGTGGTCGGTTTCGAACGCGACCACGAACTCCTGATCGTCCAGCCCGTACGAGTAGGTGGTATTTATTTTTACATCCGGCCACTCGTGACCCACCCGGATGTGCTGGTCCATCAGCCGTTGCCGTTCTTCCTGGCTGAGCATGTACCAATCCCGGGTTTTGACGAACGGATAGACAAACAGGTACTTCGAACCTTGCGGATTGATGGCGATTCGGGCCTGGTCCACGCGGTCTGCGCCGCCGTACTTCCCCAGGTACTCTTCTTCGTAGCGATTGATGTAGATCGACCGCCGAGTCATCGCGAAATAGGAATACGGCATGCGCAAAAACGCACCGAGGCGGGTGTTCCAGATCGCGGTGGCAAACTGCTGGAAAAGATCCAGGTCGCGCGCGGCCTGCCAGAGCAGAACATCGGCATCGCCGCGCGAACCGACCAGCGAATAGGCATAAATCATGAACTTCTTGCCAAACTGCTGTACCGTCTCGATAAACTCGGCTTTGTCTACTGCGCGCGTGGCCGCATCGCGCTGACGCCACTCGGGCCGTACCTGGAAAAAAGCAAAACGAACGAACTCGCGCTCGGCCGCCTTTTCCTGCTCACGACGGATGCGGTCGATGGCTTCGGTTTCCAACGCGGGACGAGGCGGCAGGCCAGGCCGAGTTCCGCGCGGCACACTTCCAGGTGCAACTGACATGACTGCTCCAGAGGAATGGACGACCGTGAGAAGTTGCAGGCAATATCGGACATTGGCAAGCGATGCTCTTGCTGCATTGGAGTCGATGAAAAAAAACGGGTTTTTCCTGCTCATGGTTTTCGTCACCGGCTGCTCATTGCCGCGCTGGCCGGTGCGCGCCGCATTGACATCTCCCTATGGTCTGCGCCTGGATGGCGGGTTGCCGGAAATTCACCGCGGTGTCGATCTCGCCGTACCCACGGGCACGCCCGTCCTCGCCATGCGCGACGGGACTGTCCATTTCGCCGGTACCATGGGCGGCTACGGTACGGTTGTGATCCTGCAGCACGGTGTGAATACGCGCAGCGTCTACGCACATCTGTCCGAGCTGCGAGTGCGCACCGGCGATCGCGTGAAAGGCCAGCAGGTCATCGCCCTGAGCGGCGCCAGCGGCAACGCATCCGGCCCACACCTCCATTTCGAGATTCAACGATGGGGACGAGCGGAGGATCCTGTATTGCTTTTGGGATCGGCGCCGAGGCAGGAGAACGAATGAACGGATGAACGAACGAACAGACGCGCACGAGCACGACCACGAGTACGATGAACGATTACGGGCTCCAGACATCGCGATTGAACATGTGTCCGACGCCGCAATGGTT
>JBBDWZ010000095.1:0-6125 GCA_040902615.1 Gemmatimonadota bacterium
CGCGTATGGGAGCGGGTGGCTGCTCTCCGAATACCTGGCCCGAAGCCGGTGGACCACCGCCACGGCCGCCTCTACCACCGCCGCCGCCGCGACCAAAGCCTTGCCCACCACCTTGCGCCGCGCCGATACGCGTGCACGCGTAGTCGGTCAGCGTGCAGCGATAACGCGATGTCCCCGCATCCGCTTCGATCGCCTGGCGATCACTTGTAAAGTTGAACGTGGCGAATGGCAGGGTGATCGCCGTGTACCGCTCGTTCGCAACACTGGACAAACCTGTGGCAAGCCGCGCGTGATCGAAAGCCGGCCGCTTGGTCCAGGCGTCCGGATCGACCAGCACGTACTGATTGCCACCCTTCACCGACACGCGGTAGGTGAACAGGTTCGTGCCATTGCCGACCCATTGCGGACCGCCTGGACCCACGAGACCCACCGTGAGATTGGCATACCGCTGCGTGATGGTCGACGCGCGGCGATAGTCCTCCAGCGTTCCCTGCGCACGCGCGGAATCCACCACGGCCACAAACACCATCGTGGTTACGAGTACATTCGTCATTCGCTTCTGTACCATGGTCGCCTCCTCATGGGCGGTACGTCGAGTCGTTCAAGCGGCACGCAAGCCTATGGAAACATTGGCAATCACTCCCGGCGAGCGTTTCCGGCCCGGAGCGTTCCTGGTCTGGTTGTAGCGGGGTTTCTCTTGTTGGGCAGCGGTCGTGGTATATTTTATACAATCCTGAGGCTTTTCGCACGATTTCCCCCAGCTCAACTTCTCCGGAGGCCTTCCGGTGCGTCTTCGCTCGCTCGTCGCAGCGCTGTCCGGGCTACTGCTTTTTGCTCCGGTCCGGGCTGATCAGAACCCGCCGTCACAGAGCCCCCAAGTGGCTGGGCTGGCGTTGCGGTCGATTGGACCGGCCGCCTCGGGAGGGCGGATCAGCGACCTCGATTTCGATCCGGTCAACCGCAACATCTGGTACCTGACTACGGCATCGGGCGGGGTCTGGAAGAGCACGAATGCCGGGACCACCTGGCGGCCGGTCTTCGATGCCGCGGGCTCCTATTCGATTGGCGCAGTTACGGTCGATCAGCGCAACCCGCGAGTGGTCTGGGTCGGCACAGGCGAAAATACGGCGCAGCGCAGTGTGGGATTCGGCGATGGCGTCTACAAAAGCGAAGATGCGGGCGAGACCTGGCGACGGGTCGGACTCGCGACTTCGGAGCACATCGGCCGGATCGTGATCGATCCTCGCAACTCCGATGTCGTATTTGTGGCGGCGCAGGGGCCGCTCTGGGCACCGGGTGGCGAGCGCGGGCTCTACAAGACCAGCGATGGCGGCCGCACCTGGAATCGTGTACTCCACGTCAGCGAAAACACAGGCATCAGCGATGTCGTGCTCGATCCGCGCAACCCGGAGGTGCTGTATGCCGCGTCGTATCAGCGGCGTCGTCACATGGGCATGCAGATCGCGGGCGGGCCCGAAAGCGCGATCTACAAGTCGACCAACGGAGGCACGAACTGGACGAAGTTGACCACCGGCCTCCCGACCGGTGATGTCGGCCGCATCGGCCTCGCGCTTTCGCCGCAGAACCCGGATGTCGTCTATGCGTTGATGGCCGCAGAGCGGCGCACTGGTGGCTTCTTTCGCTCCGCCGATGCCGGCGCGACCTGGGTCAGGCAAAGCGACTTCGTGCCGACCGATCCGCAGTATTACATGGAGCTGTTTCCCGACCCACGCACGCCGGGGCGTATCTACACGCTGGATGTGCAGTTGCGCGTGACCACGGATGACGGCAAGACCTGGCCAGCGGCACCGCAAGCGGGTGTCCACGTCGATCATCACTTTTTTGCCTTCGATCCCCGCGATCCCGAACACATCATCAATGGCAACGACGGCGGACTCTATCAGAGCTGGGACAGCGGCCGCACGTGGGCCTGGTTCTCGAACCTGCCGGTCTCGCAGTTCTACTCGATCGATGTCGACGACGCGCAGCCCTATTACAATGTCTACGGCGGATTGCAGGACAATGGCACGCTCATGGGTCCGTCGCGCACCCTGACTGCGAACATCCAGAACTACCATTGGACCTCGATCGGCGGTGGCGATGGTATGCAGCCGCGCGCGGAGCCGAACGGCGCGCGCTACGTCTACGTGCAGAGCCAGAACGGCTCGATCTCGCGATTGGATCAGCTGCTCAATGAGACGGTAAGCATTCGGCCTCCCAACGTGCAGGGCCAACCGCTGCATCGGTTCACCTGGAACGCGCCGCTGATCATCAGCCCGCACTCGCCGACTCGGCTGTATTTCGGCTCGCACAAACTGATGCGTTCGGACGATCGAGGTACCACCTGGCGGGCAGTGAGCGGCGATCTCACTCGCAATCTGAACCGCGATACGATGCAGATCATGGGGCGGATCTGGCCGGACAGTGCGGTCGGCCGGAATATGTTCACGAACACGCTCAGTACGCTGGTGACGATCGACGAGTCGACGGTGCAGGAAGGCTTGTTGATCGTCGGCACGGACGATGGTCTGGTCCAGATCAGCAACAACGGTGGGCAGAACTGGCGGCCAGTTCGTATTGCCGGATTACCCGAGCTTGCCGTCATCGCCGACGTGCAGGCATCGCGGCACGATCGCAACACCTTCTACGTGGTCGCGCACAACTTCAATCGCGGCGATTTCACGCCGTACGTTTTTCGCAGCAGCGATGGCGGGACCAGCTGGACCAACATCATCAGCGATCTCCCGCCGCGGAATGTTACCTGGACCCTTGCCGAGGATCACGTCAATCGCGATCTGCTTTTCGTCGGCACGGAGTACCAGATCCTCTTCACGGTCGACGGTGGTCGCCGCTGGACCGGGCTAGCCGGCAACGCGCCGACCATCATGTACCGCGACCTCGCCATCCAGCGGCGCGAAAACGATCTGGTCGCGGGAACCTTCGGTCGCGGTATTTACGTGCTGGATGACTACAGTGCTCTGCGTGCGTTGACGCCCACGATTCTGGCGCAGGATGCCGCACTCTTCCCGGTGCGTGATGCGCTCCAGTACAACCTGCGGCGCGGTGGCGCCGGCGATCGCGGGAACTTTGCGGCCAGCAATCCACCCTACGGCGCATTGCTTACGTACCACGTGCGCAATGCATCGTCCACACCGTACACCATCAAGATCGCGAACGCAGCCGGCAACGCTGTCGCATTTGTGAACGCCCCGGCCCAGGTAGGCGTGCGCCGGGTCGCATGGGATCTGCGCCAGCCGCCACCAGCTGACAGTGCAGCAGGCCGGGGTGGACGGGGTGGACGGGGAGGTCGAGGTGGTGCGGGCGGTGGCGGCGATGAAGAGCCGGCGCAGGGAAGAGGCAGAGGCGGAGGAGGTGGCCGGCCGGTGGCGCCGGGTACTTACACTGCGCAAATCGGACAGGGTACCGGTGCCGCATTCAGACCCATGGGTGATGTGCAGCGGTTTCAGGTGAAAGCATTGATTCCAACTCCCAATCGCTGAGGTCGAACATGAGGCAGCGTTGCAGTGTGATGGTTGCGGTACTCGCGGTTCTGGGGGTGAGCGGAGTCTCCGCACAACGTCCCGCTCCCAACCGCGCGGAAGGGGAAGGGCCATTCACGCGAATGGTGATCCGCGGTGTCACCATGATCGATGGCACGGGTTCGCCGCCGGTCGGCCCGGTCGACATCACCGTCGAAGGCAATCGCATCACGAGCATCACAGGCGCGGGTACAGCGGGCCTGCCTTTGCGCCAGCGCCCGGCGCCGCAGGGTGCCACCAAAGTCATCGAAGCCGCGGGCATGTATGTGCTCCCGGGTTTCGTCGATCTGCACCTTCACACCGGTGATGCGCAGAAGACGCCGGATGCGGAGTACGTCTACAAGCTCTGGCTTGCGCATGGCATCACCAGCGGCCGCGGCGTCGAGTTCGGCCCCTTCGCGTTCACCATGAGCGAGCGCGCTCGCAGTGCGAAAAACGAGATCACCGCACCGCGCATGTTCACGTACCCGCGCCCCGGACAAGGGTGGGACCAGGGACCGGTGCGCACGCCCGACCAGGCGCGTGCGTGGGTGCGCTGGCTCAAGCAGCAGGGCGGGGATGGGATGAAGCTGACCGCGCTGCCACCGAAAATCATGGAAGCCTTGCTGGACGAAGCGAAGAAGCAGGGGCTCGGCAGTGTGGCGCATTTGGGGCAGACCGGCGTCGCCAACATGAATGCGATCGATGCCGCGCGCCTGGGATTGGGAACGGTCACGCACTTCTACGGCCTGTTCGAGGCGCTGTACAATGCCAACGACGTGCAGCCCTGGCCGGCCGACATGAACTACAACAACGAGCAGCACCGCTTCGGGCAGGTGGCGCGGCAGTGGAACCTGATTCATCCGCGCGGTAGCCCCGAGTGGAAGGCGCTGCTGCAGGAGTTGAAGCAGCTCGGCACTATCCTGGACCCGACCATGGTCGCGTACCTGGCCAGCCGTGATGTCATGCGCGCGCGTGAGGCCGAATGGCACGAGAAGTACACGCTGCCAACGCTTTGGGACTTCTATCAGCCGAGCCGCAGTACCCACGGCTCCTACTACTACGACTGGACCACCGCCGATGAAGTCGCCTGGCGGAACTTCTATCGCGTCTGGATGGATTTGCTCAACGACTACAAGAACATGGGCGGCCGTGTAACGGTCAGCTCTGACGCGGGCTTCATTTACAATACGTTCGGCTTCAGCACGATTCAGGAGATGGAGCTGCTGCAGGAAGCCGGCTTCCATCCGCTCGAGGTGATCCGCGGCGCGACCATGCACGCGGCCCAGGCTCTGTTCGAGCCGAAGGGCACCGAACCGGAGTTCGGCATCATCCGCGAGGGCATGCTCGCGGACCTGGTCGTGGTCGGTGAAAATCCGATCCACAACTTGAAAGTGCTTTTTGGCACCGGTGCGGTTCGGCTCAATGATACGACCGGCCGAGCCGAGCGGGTTGGCGGCATCGTCTGGACCATCAAGGACGGCATCGTCTACGATGCCAGGAAACTGCTGGCAGACGTGGCGCGCATGGTCGAGCAGCAAAAAACGTAGCGCCGCACAACCAGTTTGAATCCCAGGTGACGGAACCAGCCGCTGGGTGTTCGACTACAGTGGCTGTTCTCTGCATCTTCACAATCAAAGCTGGCGGATCGATTCGCCGCAGGCATTTCTCCCGAGGAGCAGACTGATGGGAAAACCAAAGCGGATTCGTGCCATACTGCCGAGGAAGGCCAAGGGCGGAAAGACGCGACTGGTTCCCGCAACCCATGCCGTCAAACGCAAGACTGTAGTTGATCTGGCGGTAGAGGAACTGCGCAAGCGCATCCTGCAAGGCGAGTATGCGGAAGGTTCGCCCTTACGACAGGACGCGCTGGCAACCGATCTGGGCGTCAGCCGGATCCCGGTGCGCGAGGCTCTCCGTCAGCTCGAGGTCGAAGGCCTGGTCACTTTCAGCCCGCATGCGGGTGCGGTCGTTTCGACCCTATCACTCGATGAAATCGTCGAGCTGTTCGAGTTGAGGGCAATGCTCGAGGCCGATCTCATGCTCCGAGCCGTACCCAACCTCACCCAGGACGACCTCGACCGCGCCACCACCATCCTCGAAGCCTACGACGCCGCGTTCGAAGCCGGTGATGTCAGCGAGTGGGGTGCTTTGAACTGGGAGTTCCATTCAACGCTGCTGTCCGCCGCCAATCGCCCGCGTACGCTCAACATCCTGGGCATGCTCCACAATCAGGGCGATGTCTACACCCGCATGCAGCTCGCGCTCACTCACGGAGAATCACGTGCCAGCGTTGAGCACAAAGCCATCGCCCGCGCCGCCGCACAGGGAAATGCAGAAGGCGCAGCGTCGCAGCTAAAAGCACATGTGGAAAGTGCAGGAAGAGCACTGGTCAATTTCCTGCGGAAACATCGGGAGGGTGTGGCATAGGCCGCTCGCCGCTGGCGAGAAACTACAATTTCGAATTCAATTTCAATTTCAATTTCAAATTGGGGTGAGGGTTCTCGCCGCGGAAACATCGACGGTGCGCATTCCGGATCGCCGGGGCGAGAAACTGCAATTTCAAATTTCGAATTCTGAATTTCAAATTCAAATTCAAGTGACGTT
>JBBDWZ010000096.1:0-6111 GCA_040902615.1 Gemmatimonadota bacterium
GGCGGCCCCGAGCGATGAGCCGCTTAGCGGTCCTCGCTCTTGGGAGCGAGGGCGGCCGCTGGGATACGCGTCAGTCCCCTCACGAAGTCATCGAGGTCCAGGCCCATCGCACCAGCAACCTGGTGGAGTGCAGCCAGCGACGCATTGACCTTCTGGGTGGTCGCGTTGGCAACGCCCTGGCCCGATCCGCTGTCGATTACCGTGACCCGTTCGATGTCGACATCACGCATTGCACCGAGTGCCTGCCCAAGTAGAGCGGGCAGTTTTTCGACGATGAAGACGCGCAGTCCGGGCTCGCCGGCCTTGGTGATCTCCAGCATCAACATGCGCAGCGCTTCCGCCTGCGCGCGGCCGTTCTCGAGAATCGGCGCGGCGTCTGCTTTGGCCTGTGACTCGGCGGCCATGCGGTTGGCTTCGGCCGGCTGCACCACGTCGGCCTGCAGCCGGGTCTTCTCCAGCTCCACGCGCTGAAGCTCGAGCTGCGTTCGGGCCAGGGCTTCCGCACGCTCTGCATCCGCACGTGCCACCTTTTCGGCAGTTTCGGCTTCACGGTTCAGCTCCGCCTGACGCACGCGCAGGAGGTTGTTCGCCTCGGCAATGACAACCGCCGCCTGTGCATTCGCGACCTCGGCTTTCTGCTTGGACTCGGCCTGCTTTTCGGCGGTCATTGCATGGGCCTGCGCTTTGGCGATCTCGGCATCGCGGATGGCTTCCGCGGTCGCCTTCTCACCCATCGCTTTCAAGTAGCCGACCCGATCACTCACGTGCTGGATCTTCAGAACGTCCAGCTGCAGACCGAGCTTCTTCAGATCGTGATCAGCTTCTTCCGACAAATGCCGGGCAAAGCCGAGTCGATCTTCGTTCACTTCTTCCGGAGTCAACTTGGCGAGGACACCGCGCAGGTTACCGGTCAGCGTTTCACGCGCCAGCGCTTCGATCTCGGGCAGCCGCTTACCCAGCAAACGCTCGATCGCATTGTTGAATACGGCATCCGGTGCCGAAGCGATCTTCAGGTTGGCAACCGCCTTTACCTCGAGCGGGATGTTCCCTTTCGAGTATGCATCCGAAACCGAGATCTCGAGCGGTATCGTACCCAGTGAGACCCACTGCACTTCCTCGATGATCGGCACCCGCAACGTGCGGCCACCGGTGACCGTGCGATAGCCGATCTGTGTGCCATCGCCGAGTGCGCGGCGACGGCCAGTGATAACCGCTGCCTGGTTGGGCGGCACAATGATGATCAGACGCTTGATGGTGTACAGCGCGATTCCAAGTGCGGCCAACAGCACGCCGCCAACAACGACGCCCAGACTGCCGAGAGCGCCTAGCAACGGGATGTCAGTCATTTTACTGCTCCGGATTCTGCTCGCGTGTTAACGCTCAGAGGAAGGCTCCTCTGAATACGGCGCGACGAACGCGATGCCGTCGCGCATCTCGACGATTACGACCGAATTCCAGCTCTGCAGATTCGCGTCGTTCTCGTCCATGGGTTTCGCCAGTAATTCCTGAGTCGAGCCGCTGCGTGTGACCAGCACTTTCCCCGTGCTACCGGCGATCAGCGGCAATGTGACCTGGCCAACCCGGCCGATCAGCGTGCGATCATCCGACCGATCGCCCGACTCGCTTTGTCGGAGGTACCCGAACAATGCCGCACTGCCCAGCCATGCGGTGACACCCGTGAGCGAGGCGGCCACAGCCGTGGTCAGATCTTTTGTCCCACCCCACACCACCCCCAGCGTCACACCGACCGCGCCGAATGCGAACAGCGCATAGGTCAAATATCGCAACGAAAGCAGCTTGCCCCAGTCGAAGTCGTCGTGCGCCAGGCCTTCAGTGCCCGTATCGCCATCCCCCAGATGCGCCTGGCCATGCGCTCCCATATGCTCCCCTGCCAGAGACAGCAGGAAGAGGCCGCCACCCACCACCAGGCTCAGCCAGTAGAAAAAGGACATGATTGTATGTAGTGACGAATGCCGTTGGGGGGAAGTGGGTCGTGAGCGGAACCGTTATTCAGAACGGTATTGAAACATCGCTTTGACGACCGCCATGCGTCCTAGTCCTGGTCCTTAATCCTAGTCCTAGTCCTGCAACCTTCCCCCTCCTTCCGGCCAAAAGCGAGGAGGAGGTAGGTGCCAAGACTAGGTCCAGGACTAAGGACTAAGGACTATGACTAGGGCTCTACGCTTTTTTGCTCTCTAACGCTTTTTAGCGCTTCGGCCACACAGTACCCTGGTTCTTGCTCGCGATACTGGTCACGCCCTTGTAAACGAACTTCTGCAGGCGCTTTCCTTCGTAGGTCTCGGTCGTGTAAATGTTGCCCTTGGAGTCGGTCGCGATGCTGTGCACGGCAAAGAACTGTCCGGGCTGGCGTCCGCCGTCACCGAACGTGGTCAGGATCTCGAGCGACTGGCGATCCATGACGTAGACGCGCGCGTTCTTGCCGTCGGCGAGGTAGAGAAACTTCTGCTGCGGATCGCGGCTGAATGCGATGTCCCAGACCGAGCCGTCGCCCAATGTGCGCGGTGCAATGCGTTGCTCCTTCACGAACGTGCCGTCCTTGCGGAAGACCTGGATGCGATCGTTGGGGCGATCGCAGACATAGACCAATCCATCATTGGTAGGCTCGGCGCAATGCACGGGTGTGCGGAACTGCTGAATCAACGGGGCGTCCGGGTTGTACGGCGGTGTTGCCGTGTCGTCGGGCTTGTTGCCGTAAGCGCCCCAGAAGCGTTTGATCTTGCCGTTGTCCATGTCGATGACGGCAACGCGGCGATTGCCGTAGCCATCTGCTATGTACGCTTCGTTATTGGCGACATCGAACGAGATCTTGGCCACTTTGCCGAAACGATCCATCGCGTGGCTGGCGTTCTGCTGACCCAGACCCGGAGTCCCGATCTGCATCAGGAACTTGCCGTCGTGTGTGAACTTCAGGATGTGTGAATCGCTGCCGCCATTGCCGCCGATCCAGACGTTGTCCTTGTCATCGATCGCGATGCCGTGATTCGATCCAGGCCAGGTGTAGCCGTCCGCGGGGCCACCCCAGCCGCGCACGAGATTGCCCTCGGGATCGAACTCGAGCACGGGCGGCGCACCGACGCAGCACTCACTGATCGGCGGATTCGCCGTGGCGCCGCGCTCCTGCGTGGGTTCGAGCGAGTCGTTGCTGCGATGCACGATGAAGACGTGGTCGCGGCTGTCGACGCCGACCCCGATCGCCATGCCCAGCACCCAGTGATTGGGCAGTGGCTTGGGCCAGAACGGATCGACCTCGAAGCGAGGCGCCTGCACGGCCTGCTCGCGCTCAGCCATGGGATCGAGCGCGCGCTGACCCGCGCCCAACGCAATAATCGCCGAGACCAGAAGCCCGCCGAGGATGACATTACGCTTTTTCATTATCTCGCTCCCGGCCAAACCGACATTTTCGCCGTTGCTGGAACCAGCCCCTTGTAATTGAACTTCTGGAGCCGCTTCCCTTCGAAGGTTTCCACTGTGTAAATGTTGCCTTTGGAGTCCGTCGCAATGCTGTGCACTGCGTAGAACCGGCCGGGCTGGCGGCCGCCATCACCGAACTCGGTGATTACATCCAGCGACTGACGATCCAGGATGTAGACTTTCATGTTTTGACCGTCAGCAACGTACATGAAGCGCTGTTGTGGATCGCGTGAGAACGTGATGTCCCACACCGAGCCGGCGCCCTTGGTGTTTGGCGCGATCACTTTCTCTTTCACGAACGTGCCGTTCTTGCGGAATACCTGGATGCGGTTGTTGGAACGATCGCAGACGTAGATCATGCCATCGCGACTCGGTTCGGCACAGCGGACCGGGGTGCCGAATTGTTGTGCCGGGTTGTTGCCGGCATCATCCGGCTTGTTGCCATGTCCGCCGAACACGCGTTTGATCGCGCCCGTATTCGCATCGATCACGGCGACTCGGCGATTGCGCAGACCGTCGGCGACGTATGCGTCGGTGCCGTTGGTATCGAAGGCGATGTCCGCAGGACCACCAAAGCTGTCCGTGCTGCCGTTGTTCGGCGGCAGCGGAGCCGGCCCTGCGCCGCGGCCGCCTCCGCGCCCGGCACGCCCGCGTCCAGCATTCGCGGTATCTCCGGCAACGCTGGCGGTGCTGGCCTGGGCCGCGGCCACTCCGGTTTTGCCGGCCTGCAGCAGGAATTTGCCGTCTCGCGAAAATTTCAGCAGATGCGAGTCGGTCGGACCTGCACCGCCGATCCAGATGTTGCCTTTGGTGTCGACTGCGATGCCGTGGTTCGATGTAGGCCAGGTATAGCCGTCGGCCGGCCCGCCCCAATGCTTCACCAGATTCCCGTCCGGATCGAACTCCAGAACGGTGGGAGCCGGCACACAGCACTCGCCGGATGGAGGATTCTGTGCCGCGCCAACTTCCGTCCGGGTGTTGAAGCTGTTGGTGAGGTGCACCACGAAGACGTGGTCACGCGAATCAACCGCCACGCCGACCGCAGAACCGAGGATCCAATGATTGGGCAGTGGCTTCGGCCACATCGGGTCCACTTCGAACTTGGGCGCCTGCCGGGCCTGGGCCTGGGCCTGGAGGCCCACTGCGCCGAGCTGCGTCAAAAGGGTAGCCCCGAGAATGATTCTCTTCGATGGCCTCATCGACCTTCTCCTGACAAACGATGCGAGCCTGTGCGGCGGGAGGTAGGGAGGTTAGTCTGCCCCAATCTTCGCAGCAAGTATATCGTTAGCCCGGATGAATACCCTGTTCAAACTGCGGCTTCGCATCGCGCTGACGGTCTGCGCCGCGCTGGTCCTGCTGCTTCCTGCCCCGCCGGCCGCTCATGAAGTGCCGGCCAACGTCACCGTCCTGGCTTTCGTGAGACCGGAGGTCAGGACGCTCCGGCTGCTGGTGCGGGCGCCCCTCGAGTCCATGCGCGACATCGAGTGGCCACTGCGCGGGCCGGGGTATCTCGTAGTCGACCAGGCCGAGCCGAAACTGAGTGCAGCCGCCAAAACCTGGATCGCCGATTACATCGAGTTTTACGAGAACGGCCGGAGGCTGCCCGACGGCGTGGTCACAGCCGTGCGCGCCTCCCTTCCGTCCGACCGCTCCTTCGCCACATACAATGAAGCGCTGGCCAGCATCCGTGGCGCGCCGCTGGCGACGGATGTCGAGATCCCATGGCAGCAGGCCATGATCGATGTGTTGATCGAGTATCCCATCACTTCGGATCAATCGAAGTTTTCGCTGAAGCCCGGGCTCGATCACCTCGGTGTCCGCACCATTACCGTCCTGCGTTTCCTTCCGCCGGGCACTGGTGAGCGCGCGTTCCAGTACGTCGGCAATCCCGGCATCGTCCGGCTCGATCCGCGCTGGCATCAGGCTGCCTTCCAGTTCGTGAAGCTGGGATTTTTTCACATCCTGGACGGCATCGATCACCTGCTCTTCGTGTTGTGCCTGGTCATTCCATTCCGCCGCTTCCGGCCGCTGGTTGCGATCGTTACGTCTTTCACGGTGGCTCACTCGATCACGCTCATCGCATCGGCGACCGGCCTTGCACCCAGTGCGCTCTGGTTCCCACCACTGATCGAGATGCTGATCGCGCTGTCCATCCTGTTCATGGCGCTGGAGAACATCGTCGGCGCCAGGCTGCAGCGGCGCTGGCTGATCGCCTTTGCCTTCGGACTCGTGCATGGCTTCGGCTTCTCGTTCGTGCTGCGCGATTCCATGCAGTTCGCAGGGGCACACGTCGCGACCTCACTGGTTTCCTTCAACATCGGCGTCGAGCTGGGGCAGTTGCTGGTCGTTGCCATCGCGATTCCGGTTTTGGCGCTGCTCTACCGCCACGTCATGGCCGAACGTGTCGGTACCATCATCCTCTCCGCCCTCATCGCGCACATGGCCTGGCACTGGCTGACCGAGCGCTGGGGACAGCTTCGCGAATACGACTTCGCCTGGCCGGTTCTCGATGCCGCATTCCTTGCCGGCGTTATGCGTGGGCTCATGCTGTTGCTCCTGCTCGCAGGCACGGTCTGGCTGCTGTACTCGGTCTTTGGTCGAATGCTGGCAGGGGGAACGGCAGGTAAGACTGAACCTCGCGCAACGGAGTGAACGGATTAACGAATGAACCGACGCGCA
>JBBDWZ010000097.1:0-1683 GCA_040902615.1 Gemmatimonadota bacterium
CTGCCGCGCAGATCGAGCGTTTGGTGCTGCCGACATCCGTGATCAGCTCCGCCTGCGCGAGCCGTGGTGCGGCGCGTTTCAGGAGTGCAGCTGCGTCGCCCACCGGCACCGCCAGCACCACAGTCGCCGCGTCCTCCAGCCCGGCCAGATCATCGCCGATCACGCTCGTAATCACGCCAGCTTGGAGCGCCAGTCGGGCGGTTTCGGCTGATCGGTCGTACCCGATCACTCGCCGGCCACTCGCAGCCAGCGCGCTCGCCAGCGATCCGCCGATCAGTCCCAGACCGAGTATCGCAACCGTACTCACGCATCCCCCGTTTGCGCAGCCCGGCAAAGCGCGATGACGTGCCAGAAGATCTCGCGCACGGGCTCATCCGGCAGCTGCGCCGCACGTGCCTGCGACGCCACCCGCCGCAGCACGGTTGCCTCGCGCGCTGGATCGAGGGTCGGCAATCCGGCAGACCGCTTCAATGTGCCGACCTGTCGCGAGAGCTCGACTCGCTCGCCGATGAGATCGATGATGCGCTGGTCGAGCTGCTCGATGCTGGTACGGACCCGTTCCAGCGGATCGAGCGGGGGATCGGCGCTCATGCCGCCTCCTGTGGAACCGGCAACTCCGCTTCTACCAGCACACGACCCGCTGCCTCTGCGAATGGACGCAGCCGCGTCATCAACGTCGCGAACGCAGCGGGCGTGAGGGACTGCTCACCATCCGAGAGTGCGCATTCGGGGTCTGGGTGCACTTCGATGATGAGTCCATCCGCGCCGGCTGCGATGGCGGCAAAGGAGAGCGCAGGCACCAGGTCCGCACGTCCCCCGGCGTGGCTCGGATCGACGATGACAGGCAAATGGGTTTCGGCTTTCAAAACCGGAATCGCCGCCACATCGAGCGTATTGCGCGTAGCCGTCTCGAAGGTGCGAATGCCGCGTTCGCAGAGGATGACCGAGCGGTTGCCCTGCGCCATGATGTACTCCGCTGCCATCAGCAGCTCTTTCAGCGTGGCACTCAGACCGCGCTTCAACAGTACCGGCCGTTGCACACGTCCCAGCTCCGTGAGCAGGGCGAAGTTCTGCATGTTGCGCGCGCCGACCTGAAGGACGTCGGCATGCTCGGCGACCATGTCGACCTGCCGGGTGTCCATGACCTCGGTCACGATGGGTAGGCCATACTCTCGGCGCACTTCGCTCAGGATGCGCAGGGCCTCCAGACCCAGCCCTTGAAAGGCGTAGGGTGAGCTCCTGGGTTTGAAGGCACCTCCGCGCAGCAGGCCGGCACCGGCACGGCGTACTGCGTCGGCAACTGTACGCAGCATCGCGCCACTCTCCACCGAGCACGGTCCCGCGATGATGGCGAGCTCGCGGCCACCCACGAGTCGGCCCGCGATATCGCCGACCCTGACCACCGTTGGTTGAGCCGCGAATTCACGCGCCGCCAATTTGTAGGGCTTCAGGATCGGTGTGACCGACTCCACGCCGGGCAGAGCCTGCAACGGTACCTCAGCGAGTACGGACTCATCGCCAATGCAGCCGATGATCGTGCGCTGTTCACCCTTCGAGAGGTGGGTGCGCAACCCCAGCGCTTCGATTCGCTCACGTATGTGGTCGATTTGCGCGTCCGTGATGCCGGGACGGGTTACAATGATCACAATCCAACTCCTGTTGATAGAAACAAAAAAGGCCGCC
>JBBDWZ010000097.1:1693-6070 GCA_040902615.1 Gemmatimonadota bacterium
CCCGGGCCGCCTGGTTTGACCGGGTTTGTGCGAGCTCAGTCGCGCATACGCCGCCAACCACGACCCGTGCAAACGGGCGCGTAGTAATAGCGATAGGCGTAAAAGCGGCGAAGCATCATGGGCCTCAGCCTAATACCCGGTCCGCATCCCAGTCAAGCTCAGCCTGAGCGGAAGGTGTGGGCGGGGTCCGAGAGCGCTGCCCTGCGACCCGGCGCAACACACGCAATCAGGGCCACCAGCAAGACGAGGGTCACCACCACAACCAGCGTGAGTGGATCGTTGGGCTGCACGCCATAGAGAAGTCCGCTCAGCCAGCGCGAACCAGCCAGGGCCGCCAGCACTCCCAAGGCCGCCCCCGCCAATGACAGACCCACGCCTTCCCGCACGACCAGCGCGAGGACATCCAGCGGCCGCGCGCCCAGTGCCAGCCTCACGCCCAGCTCGCGGGAGCGTTGATTCACGTTGTACGAGAGGATGCCGTAGATCCCGATCGCCGACAGCAGCAGCGCCAGCCCTGCAAAGACGGTCATGATCAGCATGATGAAACGCGGCGGATCGGCCGATGCAGCCAGCACGCGTTCGAGCGTACGCACCTCGCCCAAAGGCAGATTGGGATCGATGCGCTGAACTTCCGTTCGAATCAATTCTACCAGCGTCGCGGCGTCGACCTGTCCCCGGCCAACGATGTACATCTTGAGAAACGGAAACTGACGCACGGTTGAATAGATCGCAGGCTCGGCTTCCGCTTTGAGCGAAGTATTCTTGACGTCGGCCACCACACCTATGACTTCGTGCAGATTCTCCCGAACCAGCCGGACGCCAAGAGGCCCCACGTTGTTGGCCAGGGCGATGACTTGTTTGCCCACCGCATTGCTACCGGGGAAGAACTGCCTGGCGAACGCCTGGTTCACGATGACCACACCCGGTGCATCGGCGCGGTCCCGTTCGTCGAAATGCCGCCCCCCGAGCAGTCTGACGCCGATCGTTTTGAAGTAGGCGTCATCCACCGTGTGGTACTGTGCCAGCGTCTCCTCGCCAGGTTGGGCGGGCACGTCGCCCGGCAGCCGGAACCTTACCCGCCAGCCCGCCTCCAATGGCAGGAAGTTGCTGGCACCGGCACTGGTGATTTCCGGCCGTGCACGCAAACGGGTCAGCAGCGTCGAATAGAACTGTTCCGCGCGGGGCCACAGCTGCGGGTTTTGCCAACTCCCGTAATCGGCTTCTGGAAGCGCAACATCGACGCTGACTACCTGGGCAGCTTCAACGCCACTGTCTTCATCCAGCAAAGCATTCACACTTCGAATCAACAATCCAGCACCGGCGAGCAACGCGACCGCCAGTGCCACCTCGGCCACGACCAGCACACTTCGCGCTCGGGCGTTGCCGCTCGTGGTGCCTCGCGTCATTTGCTTGAGCGTGCTCTGGAGGTTGGCGCGCGAAGCGAGCAACGCCGGCGCCACGCCGAAAACGATTGCCGTAGCGACCGTGGCCAGCGCAGTAAAAAGCAGAACCACACCGCTGACCGCGATGTCACCCGCGCGAGGAATGTCGATTGGACTCCAGCGCAGCACAGCCTGGACGCCTGCAATCGCAACCACGAGTCCGAGCAACGTGCCTGCGCCGGCCAGAACCAGGCTCTCGAACAGGAACTGCCGAACCAGGCGCGCTCGCGTCGCGCCCAGCGTTGCCCGCACCGCAATCTCGGTTTGACGGGCGGCAGACCGCGCCAGGAGCAGATTCGCCACGTTGATGCAGGCAATGAGCAGCAGAAGACCGGCCGCGCCGAGCAATGCGAACAAGCCCGGGCGAAATACTCCGGCTACATCCTCTCCGAGAACAACTGCGTGCGCCCCGCGATTGCGGTTGCTGGGCGGGAATTCCTTGCCCAGTCTGACGCTGAGAGCAGTGAGCTCACGATTGGCCAGCTCCGCGGTTATGCCCGGGCGCAGCCGCGCTACCGCCTGCATGAAGTGAGCGTGCCGCGAATGCTGAGCGAGGTCCCATTGCAGGCGCTGCCACAGATCCGTTTGATCCGGGAATTGAAACGACGGCGGCATTACACCTACGATGGTGAAGTCGGAGCCATTCAAACGTACGGCGCGCCCGATCACGCTTCGATCGCCACCAAACCGGCTCTGCCAGAGCCGATGACTGATTACCGCCTCTGATTCGGTGCCATGCAGGGTGGAATCGATTTGAAACCCGCGACCCAGCACCGGCGAAACGCCAAGCACCTGGAACAGGTTCTCGCTCGTTTCTACGGTCGAAACTCGTATCGGCTCGCCGGCACCATCCACCAGATTGATTTCCGGCTTCCACCACGCTGCAACATCTTCGAATGCGCTTCTGAGCCGGCGATAATCCATCACGTTCACCGGTGAAACCGGCTGCCTCGAAAGCACCTTCTCGTTGTCCTTCTCCCACACCATCACCAGCCGGTCGGGCTGGTCGTAGGAAAGCGGTCGAAGCACTACGCCATTCAGAAGGCTGAACACTGCTGTGGCCGCACCCACACCCAGCCCGAGCGCCAGAACCGCTGCGCCCGTAAACGCAGGACTCAAGCGCAGCGTTCTGACCGCGTATCGCACATCCTGCCACACGCCATACAGCAACCCGTCCCGACCATCACCGCCCATAGGGTCCGCTGCGTTCACGCGCGGCTTCACCTCGCGCAGCGTGCGGCCGAGATTGTCTGCCTCCAGCTCGCCCAATACAATGCGCCCTGCATCAGCTTCCTTGGAGCCCCGCTTGATCAGCTCCTGAAAGCGGTCCTCCAGATGCTGGGCAAGCTCTTCCACGATCTCTGCTTCCTGCGCGGCGGATAGCTGCGCATCGGCAAGACGCCGCCTGATTTCATTGCGCCAGTCACGCATACTCGACTCCCGCAACCCGTGAAATCGCGCCCACGAACTCGGTCCAACTATTCCGCTGCGCTGCCAGGACTTCCGCACCCGCACTCGTGAGCTGGTAATATCGTCGGCGGCGTTGTCCCGCTTTCTCCACCCAGCGGCCACGGATCCAGCGCTGTTTCTCCATTCGATAGAGCAAGGGATACAGCGACGCCGCATGCACGCTCAGAACTCCGCGCGAGCGCACTTCGATCAGCTTGCTCAGCTCATACCCATGCCTGGCCTCCTGCTCGAGCAGCGCCAGGATCAGCAGTGGCGTCGTGCCCTTTTTCAGCTCGCGGTCGATCATGCGTTACGCTCCGGAATGGATGGTCGGATCAACGGACGTTCCCGATGTATAGCATCCCCACATATCACACGTATGGGACACCCACATATGGCCAAAAGGTTGCTTGCGGAGGTCAGGGCATCATGGGGAGGGACGCTTGGCGGACGAAAGCGGGGCGCTCGATGCAGTCGCGGCGAGCCCGCTGTGCCGGAGGGGAATGGGGGAATAAGGAATGGGGAATGGGGAATAAGAAATGGGGATTAGCGGCCAACTCCGGGTTACAGAACTGACACACGCGAGGATTTCGCCCGGGGGTAACCGCCGAGGCGCGGAGCACGCGGAGTCAAAAACTGAAATAAACCTCGGCGTTCTCCGCGTCTCTGCTGTTCTCTATTCCCCCAATTCCCAATTCCTTATTCCCCATTCCCCATTCCGTATTCCCCGCTTGCCAGCAACTGCCATTAGTCGCTGCCCGGGGAACTAACCAGCACCCGAATTTCCAGGAGCCTTAAAGCGATCCTCCCGCCTTACGAATCGCGGGAAATGACCTTGGCTCCCCAAGGACAGAATTGCTTCACGCTGTTCATCCAGTAATCGAGATCGTTCTGTACGAAGCTCGGATCCGCGACTAATACCGGTAATGATCGGGCTTGTACGGTCCTTCCGCCGGGACACCGATGTAGCTCGCCTGATCGGCGGTCAGCTCTGTCAGTTTCACGCCCAGCTTGTCGAGGTGCAGCCGTGCTACTTTTTCATCCAGCTTCTTGGGCAGCACGAACACTCGTGTGCCATAGCTCTCGGCGTTTTGCTGCAGCTCGAGCTGAGCCAGCACCTGGTTGGTGAAGCTGGCCGACATCACGAAACTGGGATGTCCCGTGGCGCAGCCCAGGTTCATGAGGCGGCCCTCAGCGAGGATCAGAACGCTGTGGCCATCCGCAAAGACCCACTCATCGTATTGCGGCTTGATGTTGATCTTCTTGATGCCGGGCGTCTTCTTCAGGCCGGCCATGTCGATCTCATTATCGAAGTGGCCGATGTTAGCGACGATCGCCTTGTCCTTCATGCGGCCCATGTGCTCGGCCGTGATGATGTCCTTGTTGCCGGTGGCCGTGATGAAGATGTCGGCTGTGCCTACGAAGTCTTCCATGGTCGCGACCTGGTAGCCTTCCAACGAAGCCTGCAACGCGCAGATCGGATCGA
>JBBDWZ010000098.1:0-5303 GCA_040902615.1 Gemmatimonadota bacterium
CTGGAGGCGAACCAGGGATCGCTGTATACGGCGTTGCAGCGTATCGAGAAGGAAGGGTTGGTCGTGAGCGATTGGGGCACGACCGACAACAACCGGCAGGCGCGCTACTATCGGCTGACTGCATCCGGCAAGCGGGCGCTCGGTGAGGAGCTGGAGAGCTGGCAGCGTTTTGCGGCCGCGCTCAATGCGGTTCTGCGCACGACCTGAACCGGGGAAGACGACGTCATGAGCTGGTTCGATGGTGTGCGCGCGCGGTTGCGACTGTTGGCGGGCCGTTCCGCAGAAAAGCGAATGCAGCGCGAGTTTGGCTTTCACATGGAGATGGAAGCCGAGCGGCTCGTGCGCGAGGAGGGATTGGCCCCGGCGGAAGCGCGTCGGCGCGCTGCGGTCGCGTTTGGCGGTGTTGAGAAATATACGGAGGAGTTGCGCAGCGATCGCGGGTTTTCCTGGCTGAAGGGTACCGTGCTCGACTTGAAGCTGGGTCTCCGTCTGCTGTTCAAGAATCCAGGCTTCACACTGGTTTCCGGCCTCGGCATCATGGTCGCGACCGCGTTCATGTCGGGCCTTTTTGCGTTCTTCTATAGCAACATCTATCCGAAGCTGCCGCTGCCTGAGGGCGATCGCCTCGTCGGCCTGGAGAACTGGGACGTTCGGGTAAACAACGAAGAGCAGCGATCGCTGCATGATTTCATTCTCTGGCGCAGCCAGATGAAATCGGTGGTCGAGATCAGTGCGTTCCACGAATTCGAGGCGTCGCTGTTCATCGGCACCACAGCCTGGCCAACGGTGCGGGTCGCGTCGATGACGGCGAGCGCCTTTCGCCTGGCGCGCGTCGCGCCGGCGCTGGGACGTTATCTCGCCGAAGCAGACGAGCGTGAAGGCGCCGCCGATGTGCTGGTGATCGGCTACGAGGCATGGCGCGATCGGTTCGAGCAAGACCGCAACGTGGTGGGCAGCGTGGTTCGGCTGGGCCGCCAGGTTTACACGATCGTCGGCGTGATGCCCGAAGGCTATGGCTTCCCGGTCAATCATCAGTACTGGGTGCCCTTCCGGCTCGATCCATTGAAGGTCCCGCGCGGCGAAGGTCCGCGGCTCTTCGTCTTCGGTCGTCTTGCTCCTGGTGCGTCGGAGCCCGGCGCACAGGCCGAGCTGAAAATCATTGGCGAGCGGATGGCCGCCCAGTTCCCGCTCACGAACGAAAAGCTTCGTCCCATGGTGTGGCCGTTCACGGCACCGCTCATCGATATCCAGGGCGCGGGTCCCCTTGTGCTCGTGCAGACCGGGCTAATGTCCGGCCTCGTGCTGTTCGTTGTAGCGATGAACATCGCGATCCTGGTGTATGCCCGCACCGCCATGCGGCGCGGCGAGATTGCGATACGTACGGCACTGGGCGCGAGCCGCACGCGCATCGTCGTGCAGCTGTTCCTGGAAGCGCTGGTGCTTGCGCTCGTCCCCGCACTGCTCGGAATACCCCTCACGCAATACGGCCTGCGGGTGGGCGACAGCATCATGTCTCTGGAATACGGTGGTCAGCCGTTCTGGACAGATCTCAGTCTGCAGCCGGTCACCGTGTTCTACACACTTTTCCTCGTGGTCATCGCTGCCGCTGTCATCGGTGTCCTTCCCGCATTGCGTGCGACTGGCCGGCATGTGCAAGCCGACATTCGCCAGCTGGGTGGTAGCGGCGGGATGAAGCTTGGACGGGTGTGGACGCTGATGATCGCAACGCAGGTCGCGGTTGCGGTTGCGGCCCTGCCGCAGGTCGTGAAGCTCGGCCTCGGTCAAATGCATCAGTCGCTCGAGCGGCCGAATTTCCACGGTGAGTTCGTCTCGTTTGGCGCGGAGCTCACCGAAGCGTACGACAGCACAGGCGCCGCCGAGGCGAATGCACTTTTCGGCGCGCGCATCACACGATTGCTCGCTCGACTCGCGTCCGATCGTGACCTCGCCGGTGTGACCATCAGCGGGCGCGTCCCCTATCTCGAGTCTCGGAAGCAGATCGAGGTGGCAAGCCCGGAAGGACCGGGCGGTGCGTCGGTTTACGCGCCGAGCAGCGTGGCAGCAGCAGCGGGCGTCGACACTGCCCGCTTCAATGTCCTTGGCTTGCCGATGCTCGCCGGACGCGGCTTTGATGCAAGGGACGTTGCTCCGGGCGCATCGTCCGCAATCGTGAATCGCAGCTTCGTCCGCCAGGTCCTTCAGGGCGGCAGTGCGGTGGGCCATCGTCTGCGCTACATGGGCGAGGACGACGGCGGCAAGGCAGCGTCACCGGGCCGTTGGCACGAGATCATCGGCGTCGTCGAAGACATGAACTCGAATCCGCTGAACCCCGACGCCGGTCGCGCCAACATCTATTTTCCAGTCGCGCCTTCTCAGCTTCGCGCGGCAAGCGTGCTGGCCCGGCTGAAGCCGTCCGTAACTCCCACGCTCGCGCAGCGGCTGCCCGCGATGATTGCGGCGGAGATGCCGGAGCTGCGAGTGGGGCCGATGGGGAATGTGGACTGGATCGATAAACAGGATCAGTTAGTCGTTCGCCTGGTCGCAATGATCACGATACTGGTCATGGTGAGCGTGCTGCTGTTATCCGCAGCCGGCATTTACGCTCTCATGTCGTTCACGGTTACTCAACGCTGGCGAGAAATCGGGATTCGCTCCGCGCTGGGCGCCACACCGCCGCGCGTGCTGGCCGGCATGTTCTCGCGCGTCGCCGTGCAAATCGGATTGGGCATTGTCGTGGGCATCGGCGCGGCACTCGCACTCGATCCTTGGACTGGCAAGGACGTGCCCATGACGGGCGCCTTGATCCCGGCCGTCGTGGTCATCATAACCGTTGTTGGCTTCGTTGCAGCCGCAGGCCCGGCCCGGCGTGGCCTGCGCATCCAACCCATCGACGCGCTGAAGTCTCAGTGAGGTTCACCATGCACATGATGATTCGGCGTCTCTCTCTGATCGGCTGCGCCATCGGCATGCTCGGTTGCACAGCCGAGACCCGGACACTGGCGTCGAGCAGTCAGCAGGTGGACTTCCCACAGGCCGCGCGCGACCGGTTGCGCCGCGACCTCTCCGGCGTCATCGACGTCGTCCGGCTTCCAGCGGGTCCCGAGTCAACGTGGGTCGCGCTCGTGCGAAAGGACGCACCTGATACCACCGGGATGGTCCACTTCAATAGCGCCGTGCCGCATTTCCTGACCTGGATGCTCAACAACACGCGAGTGGATCAGAAGGCGTTGCTGGCGTCGTTGCCAGCGACCGCGCCTGCGTCCGCGATCCTGTATGACTCACTGGTCGCGGACTCGCTCTTCACCAGAACAGCGATCATAGAGGTCGGTCTCTTCCGGGGGACTGCACGGACGATCGGCGGTCGAGTCGAATTCCTGTTTGACGATCTCGTGACGTTCGCAACACGGTACTTTCGTCTCGAGTCCGACTCGGCGCAGCGCATCGTGTTCTCCCTGTGCGAGAAATCGGAACAACTGCGTGATGTGCCGATTCAGCGATCGCTCGGCGTGGAAGCGTGGTTCTACAGCTTCCTGCGGCCGAGTGTCGAATTGGACTCGCTGCCGGCAACCCGGGCAACAATCCAGACCGTGATCGAGGGAGCTCCTCAGGTGCTGACGCGGGCGACGCTGGATTCCCTCGAGCGCGTGTTGTGGCGTCGCCTGACGGCGGAGCCGGAGTTCCGACGCCACATCAAGGAGCAGCTCGAACGGCACAGCGCGGCGCGTATGTTCAGTTATCGAATGGTGCCCGGGCGGCCGTGGGTCGACGCATTGATGGCGACCTATCCCGGAACTGTGACGAAGATCCCCGACGCAGTGCGAACCCGCTTCGACCTCGATACGATGTTCTACGGAAAGTACGTGGACGCCGGCGGGATCCCCGTGATCGCGGTGCCCAAAGTTCCGGATGAGGCGTTGCTCGTTGCGCGTGACATCATCAATCACATGTTGAAAGCCCGCCCGGACATCCGCGCTGACATCATCAAGCGCGGCGGACGCCTTGGCGTGATCGCCACGAGCAACCTCCTGCTGGACCTGCCGGAGTACCGCGACTGGAAGAAGCCCGGGCGGCGCGACGGACGGCTCACCGACGCGGAGCGGGCGAACTACAATCGGCCTGGTGGCATCGCGTCGATGACTGCTCGTTAGTACTGGAACCGGCGCGCGCGCGGCATGGGCGGCACGTACACGACCACCTCCGAGGAAAACCTGCTCGGCTATCCGGGCTCGAAGGATTTTGGCTGGGGGCTGACGGTGCACGAGTTCGCGCACAACATCCACTCATCGATAAGGCGCATCGACAACAAGCTGGAGGGGGAGATCAAGGCTGCGTACCAGGAGGCGATGGCGAAGAAGATGTACCGGTTTGCAAATGGCCAGAGAAGCGGCGGCGTGAACACGGTTGACGAATACTTTGCCGAGGGCACGCAGTTCTGGTTCTGGAATAACTCCTCCAGGGTCTTCGTCACCGACGGTGTCGAGCACACGGTGTGGTCACCTGAAGACCTCGAGCGTTACGACCCGAAGTTGTACTCGCTCCTCTCCCGCGTGTACGCGGACCATCACATTCCGGCGGACGCGTACCATGGGTGGAAGTGGAATAACAGCAGGTGATCACGCGACTCGCACTGTTGAAGACAACCATGCGCACCGTGATTCGGCTCTTCACGCTGATCGGCTCGGTCACTGTCATGCTCGTGGCCGCAACGTGCGCCGGCCCGCCGCCGGTCCAGACGCAGACACAAGCGTCGAGCATCTTTCCGCAGGCCGCGCGCGACCGGTTGCGCCGCGACCTTCCAGGCGTCATTGAAGTCGTAAGGCTCCCTGCGCGCGCCGGCGATCCTGTTCGGCTCCCTCGTCGCAGATTCGCTGTTCGCGAGAACCGTGATTGTGGCCAGCGGTTTCATACGGAGGACTGCACGGACGATCCGTCGTGGCGAATTCCTGTTTGACGATCTGGTGACGTTTGCGACGCGGTACTTGGCGGCGCATGTTGCGACCAGTATGCGTTGTTCGGATCGCGCAGCACGTTGGCGGGGACACCGCCGCGAACACTGGCGCAGCCGAGCGCGACGATTGGCATGAGACACACTGCCGCGCGGAGGAATCGGTGGGCCGGGGATGACAGCCGGTTTTCCATTTTTATCATCTCGGCAAATTGGGTTGTCTTGCGGGTCGCCGTCGAGTGCAACCATCCGGGGCAGCCAGGGCTCTATGGGGAGTACTTTGACGACTATCAAAAGAGGGCCTTCATGGCGAATTCGGGCATAAGGGGCGACCTCCGGTTTGCGCTGCGCGGCCTCG
>JBBDWZ010000098.1:5313-36835 GCA_040902615.1 Gemmatimonadota bacterium
GGGCGGCCGTAATGCCGCCGGGTGTGGCCGCCGCCACCCGGAGCAGCGGCCTCGCGCGGAACGGCGCATTCACGGCTGCGACGGTACTGACGCTCGCGCTCGGCATCGGCGCTACCACGGCGGTATTCACGCTGGTCGACGGCGTCCTCATCCGGCCGCTGCCGTTCCGCGAGTCGGAGCGCCTCACGTCGCTGCGTCACATTGGCCGTGACGGTGCGGACCAACTGCCGATGTCCCAGGGCCTGTACGTGCTGTACGGCAAGCGGGCGAAACAGCTCGAAGCGATTTCGCTCTACAATGCCACCAACGTCAATCTCGTCATCGAAGGGGAGCCGGAGCGCATTCCAGCGCAGGTCGTCACGCCCGGGTATTTGCGCACGCTGGGCGTGCCGGTCGCAAAGGGCCGGGAATTCACCACGGCGGAAGGTGCGCCCGGCGGTGATCTCGTAATGATGGTGAGCGATGGGTTCTGGCGGCGCTCGTTCGGCGCGGATCCCAACATCCTGGGCAAGCAGGTCGACATCAACGGTCGTTTGCGCACCGTCGTGGGTGTGATGCCGGCCGACTTTGCCTTCCCCGATCGCGAAGCGCAGATCTGGCTGCCGATGGTCATCGATACGGCGCAGGCGTCCCTGGGCGCGTTCGGGGCGCAGGGGGTCGGCCGGCTCGGACCCGGTGCCACTGTCGAATCGCTGCACACGGAGCTGCAGGGCATGATCGCGCGTCTCAGCGAGTGGTTCCCCCAGAGCGGCGAGCCGGCGTTCCTGAAGGAAGTAAACCTCCAGGCCAGCGTGCAGCCGTTGAAGGAAGCAGTCGTGGGCGAAGCGAGCACGACGCTCTGGATTCTGCTCGGGACTGTGGGGTTCGTTCTGCTGATCGCGTGCGCGAACGTGGCGAACCTCCTGCTCGTGCGCGCCGAAGGGCGTCAACGAGAGCTGGCCGTACGCGTCGCGTTGGGTGCGGGCCGGTGGCATGTGCTGCGCTGGTTCCTGAGCGAGAGCACGGTGCTCGCAGCTGCCGGCGGTTCGCTCGGGTTGTTGATCGCGTGGCTGACCGTACGAGCGTCGATCCACATCGTGCCGGCTGATATTCCGCGACTTGCGGAGATCAGTGTCGATCTGCGCGTCGCCGCTTTTACTGCCTCGATTGCACTCGGCTGCGCGCTCTTCTTCGGTTTCTTCCCGTGGCTGCGGTTGACCGCGGGCGAGCTCTCTCAGCAGTTGCGCGAAGGTGGTGCGCGTGGTGCCACCACCGGCCGCGAAAGACATCGGGTGCGCAATGCTCTGGTCGTGACCCAGGTGGCGCTGGCGCTCGTGCTGCTGGTAGGTGCCGGTCTAATGGCCCGCAGCTTCCGCGCACTGAGCGCGGTCGATCCCGGCTTCCAGTCCGAACGCGTGCTCACCGCACGCATCACGGTGCCGCAGGCAGAAATTCCAACGTGGGAAGGAACCGCGCGCTTTTTCCGTGATCTGGGTGAGCGCCTCGCGGCGCAGCCTGGTGTCGAGTCTGCCGGCTTCGCGCAATCCGCGCCGCTCGCCGGCAATGTGAGCTTCCTCGCCATCGACGTGGCCGACCATCCGCGCGGACCGAACGAGCTGCCGGTGTTTGCCACCAATCTGAGCGTGGAAGCCGGCTATTTCGAGACGCTCCGCATCAAGCTGCTCACAGGGCGCACGTTTCAGGCGGGTGATGGCGCCGAGGGCACGCGTGCCGTCGTGGTATCGCGTTCGTTCGCGCAACATTGGTGGCCCAGCACGAGCCCACTCGGCCGCCGCATCCGGCTTGGGATCAGCAACGAGGACTGGTACACGATCGTCGGCGTCGCTGGCGACGTGCACTACGAGAAGCTGGAAGGCGAGCCGGAAGAAGTGGTGTACTGGCCGGCCACGATCGGGCCGGCTGCAACGCCGCAGCCAACCCGGGTGATGGACGTGGTGGTGCGCACGAGCACCGATGACCCCGCGCGCTTCCTGTCCGTGCTTCGACGCGAGGTCAAAGCACTGAACAGCCGCGTACCCGTCTCCAATCCGCAGCCCCTGAGCGATTTGGTCAAAGCGGCCTCCGCCCGCGTATCATTTACAATGTCGCTGCTGGCGGTCGCTTCCGGCATCGCATTGCTGCTTGGCCTGGTCGGCATCTACGGCGTGATCACGTACATCGTGACGCAGCGCACTCGCGAGATCGGCGTGCGCATGGCGCTGGGGGCAACCAGCGGGAGCGTACAGGCGATGGTCCTGCGCCAGGGCGTCGGTCTCGCCCTCGCCGGCGTCATGGTCGGACTCATCGCCGCCGCCGCGTTGAACTCGGTGATCGGTGCGGCGTTGTACGGCGTGAAAGCGATCGACCCGCTGACCTACGCGGCCGTTGCGACGCTTTTGCTCGGCGCCGCCGCCGGGGCGAGCTATCTGCCCGCACGCCGTGCGGCCGCGGTGGCACCTTCGATTGCATTGCGCTCGGAAGGCTGAGGATCCCACTCAGGAGTTCACATGAAATACGCCGGCCGCACAATCTGGGCGGGCTGACGACCGACCGGTCAGTCCGGCATCACACGCGGCATTGCGTCGATGACAGCCCGGCAGTATTGGAACATGCGCGCGCGGCATAGGCGGCACGTTCACGACCTGCGCCGAGGGAAAATCTGCTCGGTTATCCGGGCACGCAGGAGCGCGGAGATCATCAGGCCGTCGGTCGCATTGACGTGTTCCTCATTTCACCTTGCGCCCCGTCTGCTGGCTTCCACCCTGATAAAGGATGAGACCCGTCACATCGCCCGACGGAGCTCTCGTGAATCTGATCTGTCCGTTGACTACGCGCAGAAAGAACATGTCTGCGGCTTCCGCGAACAGCGTCGCCTTCGACTGGCCCGTGGGCTGTGCCTGCAGGCGGCCATTCTCGAGAGTGATCGCGATCAACAGCTGCGGCGTTAGCTGATACTCACCGACATACCCACGCAGGACTTCCTCGGCGACCGTGATCTCCGTGCGTTCGACCGGTGGCCGGTACCCGCGCGGTGCGGGTTGCGCGAACGAATCCCATTCGTACGCGAGCTGGATGCGCCGACTCAGCTCCGCGGGGCGGATAGAGACCGGGGGCGATTTGTTTCACGATGTCCCGAAGACTCCGGCGCAATGACTTCGCTGGCGCCATACCCCTCTTCCGGCGCGCGGCCGACATTTACGAACGGGCCGTGAACCCGGACTTCTGGCTTCCCAACGCGATCCGCATCAATCTCGCCCATTGCCTCACCGAGACGCAGCAGTACGCCGAGGCTGAGCGCATCCTGCTCGTGTCGCACGAGCGTCTCGGCCGAGCCCTCGGCACTAACTCGGACCAGGCCAAGCGCGCGCGCGGGGCTCGTCGCCTTGTACGAAGCGTGGGGGCTACCGGCTCGCGCTGCGGCGTTCCGCTCGAGCGGCGACGACGGCAGCTGATCAATCGTCCAGGGAAGCGCTGAACAAGTCTGCCGCGCTGGGAGACATCGCTGCTGACTTGTTCAGAGCTCCTTAGAACATTCGCGCCGGAATCGCGCCTCTATAGGTGAAGCGACTTTGTGACTCTTTCCGGAGCACCCCATGCGCAACACCTCGCAGGTACGTCGAATCACTACGGCGCTCTTTCTCACGGCACTCGCAGCCGGTTGCGGCGGCGGTGACGGACCTACGGCACCGCAATCTGCACCGGAATCTGCACCGGTACGTACGACATTGATCCTCGACTTCGCCTACATCGAGGTCATCGAGGACTGCGACGGCATTGAAGGCGATGGCGACTTCCAGTCGAAGTCTTTTCCGGGCAGCGGCCTCTCACGAGCCTCGTGTTCAAAGAGACCATCAGCCTGGCTCCTGGAGCAAAGATGTGGATACTGGACCGGCGGTCCTACGCGTTCGACAAGACCGAGCGTGTGACCGTAGTTGTCGACTTCGCAGCGTCAGAGTGGGATCGCGACATCTTCGGCAAAGTTTACGCCGATGAGCGGCTCTCCGGGTCGGGTGAAGTGAGCCACGTACTCAGCGATCTCGGATGGTCCAGACTCGGTACCCAGTACACGAACCCTCGGCAGTTCCGGCTGCGTGGTGAAGCTGTTCTGGGCGGCCACTGCCCAGTAGACGCCGTCTCTAAACCCAATCGCAACGACAATCAGGTTTCGTAATCCGTCGATCCCCGGCGATCGGCCGATCCATCACCCATCCGTTCAGGAGGCAGAATGTCTCGATCAAAGGTAGTGTCCCGAATCATCACGGCGTCCGCGCTCCTCGCGCTGGTGGCGATCAGCGCCGCCGGCCGCGGCGACAGCCCGACCGACGCGACACCCACCGACATCAACTGGGACGCGACGCCTAAGCCGTTTCGCGGCCAGAACAACGCGCGGCTCCGGTTCAACTGCCCTCCGAATGGCTCGGCTCGAAGAGTCTGGGGAGTGGATGTCTACACGGACGACTCCTCGATCTGCACCGCCGCGGTCCACGCCGGCGGAATCACGCTAGCAGGTGGCGGGCTGGTCACGATCGAAATTCGGCCTGGTCAGGCGGACTACCGAGGCACCACGCGGAACGGAATCACCAGCTTCGATTATGACGCTTGGGACGGTAGCTTCATCGTCCGCTGAGTCACGAAGCCCGGGCGGCGTGCCGGTCAGATCAAGTCCTAGCTACTACAAGTGGCGGTAACGCCAGGTGATTAGCGTCTCGCTCTACTGCGCCCAAACGTCTGGGCCAGGCGCACCAGCATCGCCTCGGGCTCGCGCACAATTTGGTTCCAGGTGACGCGTACCACGGTCAAACCGCTTGTTGTCTGCCGCACGAGCGTCCAGGGCCTCCGCGAGGCAATTCGGATACTACCGCAAAGGCCGCCAGCGTAACGTCGCTGCAAATGCGAGATGCGACAAATCGTCAGGGGCACCCGAAGCGAACCAGTAACCACCTTCGATTCCGGCGGACCAGCGACGCCGGTCATCGAGGGTAATGTCTGCGCCACCCAGCATGGCGAGCGCTGATTTCCAACTCGACGAACAGCCACCTGTTTCAGTGGCGGGCGTGCATTTTGTCTGCCCGCCGAGAACAGTTAGATAGATTTGAGCTACTGTGTCTGCCACTACATCGGAACGAATGCCGATGCCCCACGCAGAACGGACATGGAGGGGGAATCCTTCGGCGCGAGCGGCTACGTGAAGGCGGCGGTTGATTGGGTACTCTAAACCCGCGCCAAGTAGGTGACGACCGAGAGTCATAATAGCTGCCGGTTGCTGGGCCGCCGCATCCGAGGCCAACGCGCTGGATATCATGCCCAACGTTGATGCACATATCAAGATGTGGATATGCAACTGCATAGTTTTCATAACTCATCCTTCTCGATTAGCCGCGGACGGTTGACAGGGCTCGGCTCGCCTCGACTCGGGACGGCCCAAACCCCAGTTGTGTCGCATAAGCGGCGCTGGCGTTGTTCTGACCGAGACAAGGAGATAGGTCAAGGTTAGAATCCTGCGAAGCCGAAGTAACTGAGGATTTCCCCATACGCAGTGGAGCAATTCTGTCTGTTCAGGGAAACAGAGGCACCATCCCACCGCAGAACTTGCCCGTGGTAGTGCCGGAGACATACGTCCAGTAGTACTCGAAGCCTGAGTAGAGGATCGGATTGTCCTGAGTGGTCGTCGAGTCTATACCGGCCGGCGGCGGGCCCGAGCCGACGTTCCGATACTCAAGAACCGTGAGGCGATCGGTATCGATGTTCTCCTCACACGAATCGGTTTCCAAGCCACCAGCATTGCATGTGGATCTCGACCGGTAATTCGCATGTTTGTCGCGGGCAACGTAAACGCGCGGCCACCACCGTGTTTTCTGTGGATACTCCACTTGCGTGGAATCAGACCACACCGACGAGTTGCCGATTGTGCCCCAGTGTGCTGACGTGTACAGCCGGTTCAGGAGCCAGTGCTGGGTCGATGGGTTGTACCCTATATGTGCGATGGTGAATTCAGAATCTCCGAAATGCCCGGCGCAGAAACCCCATGTCTCGAAATCGCAGATTCCACTGAACTCGTTACCGTTGTCAAAATGATAGCTTGGTAGGTAGGCGACCCTGATCTCCGTTCCTGCGTCGATCGCAGCCCAGTATGGTTCGCGCGTGATGTCTTCGTCATAGGGGTTGGTAGAAATTGTGGGTCGGAAGGACAGCGCGATCTGAAACTCGCAGAAATCGTCGAGTCCGTCATTGTCGACGTCGTTTATCGACGTTGATGTGCATGCCGAATAGCTCATCGAGCTTCCGAGGAAAATACCGGCGCTGCCTGGCGATGGATCACCGAATGGCGGAGTATGGCTGCAGTGAGGGTCTGTAGGGTCATAACACGACCATGTCTCGATGGCGAACGCTGGAGCGATGGGGTCGCGCTGGGAAAAGTCGTTGCAGGCGGCGATGAGCAATGACGTGAGTATGATCAGGCCGGAGCCGCGGATGCGGCCTACCGGTAATACTGCATGCATTGGACAACTCCTGGGATTGAACATTAGAGGACTTCGGAGGACATTCGATACCGAAGCTAATAGCATCGCCGATGCCCGTCTACCGCCGAGCGATAAGCGCCGGTGATGCGATCGGTGATCAGATCGGAAGTCGCGATCACGACCATGCGCGCGCGCAATTCACCGCCAGCCATGCGGTCAACCGCACAATCGCCAGCCACGCCGCGGCGATTGGCATGTTGCCGCGCGTCCCGCAGTGCGGACATGCGAGATTCCCGAGGATACACGTCGATCGCGGGCACGCACATGGCTGGATGAGCCGAACTGGTATCGGGCTGGTGCGCGAGGGCGAAGTCATTGCCGCGGCTCGCGGCCGGTAGCGCTGAACTCGCGCGCGGATATTTGGTGTTGGGCGACACGGTCCGGGCCCTGGCCTCCGCCCGGCGTGCTATCAATTTGTTTCCAATGCACGCGCCAGCGAATGACATTGCCCGCCTTCGGTTGTGTCGATAACGTGCCAATCGCTGGGCGCTTCATCTCACTGCGATGTTGAGATCGGGCATCGTCCATGACGCCGGTGCCTCAGCCATTTTTGCGCAAACAAGACAAAGGAACGTTTCGTGACGAAGCGAAAGTTGGAATGGCGGTGGATCTTCGACGCGGTAACGATGGTTCGGTTGCCAGTCTCGACGCTTTGATGGCGGGCCCCCATATCTCGACCGTGCCGCGATCGACAGGATGCTCGATCGACTACGCTGAGTTCCTCATCTCACTTTGCGTCCGGTCTGCTGGCTTCCACCCTGCGCAAGGGTCAGACTCATAACTACGCCAGACGGATCTCTGGTGAATCTCACCTGCGCGTTCACTACGCGCAGAAAGAACATGTCTGCGGCTTCCGCGAACAGCGTCGCCTTCGACTGGCCCGTGGGCTGTGCCTGCAGGCGGCCATTCTCGAGAGTGATCGCGATCAACAGCTGCGGCGTTAGCTGATACTCACCGACATACCCACGCAGGACTTCCTCGGCGACCGTGATCTCCGTGCGTTCGACCGGTGGCCGGTACCCGCGCGGTGCGGGTTGCGCGAACGAATCCCATTCGTACGCGAGCTGGATGCGCCGACTCAGCTCCGCGGCGACCGCGCCACCCTGGTCTGCGTTCGTCATGATGGCCAGGCCGTAACCCTTGACCTTGTGCGCGATCATGGTCGCGCGGAATCCCCAGTTCGAGCCGCCATGCGAGAAGTACCAGCCCTGACCAATCTTCGAGATGCTGAAGCCGACTGCGTAATCGCCGACACCGACGGGCGAGAGCATCTCCTGCACGACCGCGCGCGAGAGCACGCGGTTCGACTGGCCCGCGGCGGAACGCTGGACCTCGATTAAAAAGCGCGCGAGGTCGCTCGGCGTCGTCCACAGTCCTGCCGCGGCCATCTCCGGGTAGACGTGCCACTTCGGGCCCCTCGATTTACCATCGCCGGAATGCGCACGTGCCGCGTTGCGGTCGAACGATTGTGGTAGCGGCTGCTCGTAGGTGCTGCGCGTCATGCCGAGCGGGCGCAAGACATCGTCGCGCATGATGTCGGCGAACGGTCGCTTGCGAGCATCGCTCAGCGCCTGCTGCATGAGCGTGACGCCGCCGCCGGAATATTCCATCAGCGTCATCGGCGGCCGCTCCATGAACAGCACTCCCACGTTCGAATGCTTGTGCCCTGCGAGGATCTGCACGGCAGTCGGCACCGAATCCGAAGGATCATATCCCGGGAATCCAAATCCGTCGCCCAGGCCTGACGTATGGCTGGTGAGCATCCGCGGCGTAACCGGACGCTGCCGCGTGAATTCACCGCCATCGAGCTTCCACGATGTGAGAATTCTGTTGATGTCGTCGTCAAGCGTGAACAATCCATCCTGCACCGCGCGCAGCACAGCCATCGCCGCAACCGGTTTGCTCATCGACGCCGCCTGGAACATCGTCTCGTTGTTCACCGGCGCGCCCGTCTCAACGTCGGCGATACCGTAACCCTTCGCCCAGTGGATCTGCTGGTCACGTATCACGGCAATACTGACGCCCGGCACTTTGAAGCGCGTCATCAGCTCGCTGATCGTCAGCCCGGCCAGATCATTCGGTCCCGGTGACGCCTGCGCACGCTCGATCGCTGCCATGTAGTCGGCTGCGGTGCGGGCCTGGGCCTGCGCAATTGCTGGCATCGCGATGGCGAGCAGCGTCAGGACGGTCGTGCGTAGTTTCATGTGGACTCCGGAGACAGGATGCCGTTGCCGCAACCTACCATCGCCGTCATTCTTTGTCATGACAGCGCCCGCTGCCGAGGATTACCTCGAGGCCATGTATGGAATGGGCCGACGTCGAAGCCAGACTCGCGAACAACCCCGATTCACTAAAGTCGCTTCACGCAATGGAGTCGAGCGGCGGCGAGCCAGACGTAATTGGTCAGGGCAAGAAAACCGGGCAGGTCGTGTTCTGCGATTGCTCGACGCAGAGTCCAACCGGGCGCAGGAGTGTATGCTACGATCGTGAAGCGCTAGACTCGCGGAAGAACCACAAGCCGAAGAACAGCGCTGTAGAGACGGCTGCGGCCATGGGGATCGACCTGTTGACCGAAAACGAGTACCGGGAGTTGCAGCAGCTCGACAAGTTCGACACGAAGACTTCAAGCTGGGTCAAGACACCATCAGATATTCGGTCACTGGGCGGCGCGCTGTTCTGCGACCGCCGCTATGACAAAGTATTCGTGTATCACAATGGCGCCGAATCATACTACGCTGCGCGGGGTTTCCGCGGATTGCTTCGTGCGTGAGCTTCACAGCATCTAGCTGCTGATGTGGTCCGGTGGGAGGGCGTCGCGCGCGACCGCACGAGCGAAAGACGCCGGGCCAGCCGAGCCAAACATCGCCGAACCGTGACTTCTACTGAATGCCGATCGTGCCTCTCGAACAGCGGCGAGCGCCGGATGCGCCTGATCGACGGCGGCTACATCGCGTGTAGAAAGGATGCTTCCTAGCGATGGTAAGAACCGCGGTGCTTCTTCTCGCAGTGGCAAGCGCGTTCGCTCCACGCGCGGTGCACGCGTGCACGTGCGCGCGCCAGCCACGGTGACCTGCGCCTCGTTCTCTCCCTCGCCACCGACGATGCAAATCGTCAGGGACATAGCGAAGTGGGCCGGAGAATGTGTTGTTCGGTCTGCTGCGCGCCGGCGGTCCAACGCAGAACGAAGGACTCGCCAAATGGGTGGCGGAGCATCCGGATCGCTTCGTTGCGTTCGCGTCGGTGGCGCTGCAGCATCCGGAGCTCGCCGCCGAGCAGCTGCATGACGCAGTGCAGCGGCTCGGATTGCGCGGCGCCTCGATAGGCGGTCACGTCAACGGCGAGGATCTCTCGCTGCCAAAGTACGATCCGTTCTGGGCCAAGGCCGCCGAACTGGGTGTGCTCGTGCTCATCGCAGGTCTTTGCCGACCCGATGGTGTTCTCCGAGGAAGGATTCCGGCATCTCGTGGCCGAGATGGGCGTCGGCCAAGTCCTCTATGGTACCGACATTCCCTACAACTGGCCGGTGACCGTGGACCTGCTGCTGAATGCGCCGTTCCTGAGTGATCGAGACAAGGAAGCGATTCTGGGCGGCAACGCCGTGAACCTGTTGCGCATCACGTAATCGACGAATCGACGAGACTCGGGTCAGAGCCAACTATATTCTGGTGACGGTAGAGTGGGCAGCGACGTTTCAGAAGACCCAGTAACCGTTAGGTGGCTGTATACTTGGGCGCACGGAAATCGTTGCGGCCCCGTTGCGTCCTTCCGCATGACTTAGGTGCACATGGAACTCATGAGCCGACGTGCCCTTCTACGGAAATTAGAGCAGCAGATTGAGTCGCAGGACATCCTGGGCTTCGATATTGGCGAGGGCGAGGAAGTCGTCGATTTTCTCGCTCGTCTCGAGATGGATGCCGTCGAACAGTTCTTAAATACCGAGTTTACAGATCACGAACGCGAACTCGTACTCAACTGGGTCGAGGAGCGAAAAGGCCAATTGCGGGATCATGAGTTGCCCGCGTTGGAAGCTGAGCGGCGGGCCGAGCATCGCAAGCGCATCAGAAGGAGACGATTCTAGTTCTGCTTGCCCTCGCTTTAGATCAATAGCAGGAACGTCGCGGGCGAAGTACACATCAAACCAGGGAGTCAAGAACAGCCCATTCAAACGCTGCCATTCGCCGCGGCATCCTATCACGGAACACGAGTGATTGTGCCCGCTTGATTCGGGAGGTGGCAGATGTATTCGATCGGCGCGTTGAGAATCGGCAGCCTGGCGTGCCTGGCGCTTCTGGTCCAGCCGGAATTTGTACTTACACACTCCGCACAATCCATTCGGCAAGTGGCATCGCTGCAAACCGCACGAGCCGCGCACACTGCAACGACACTTCAGTCCGGGCTTGTATTGGTTGTTGGCGGAATGAGCGATGGTGGCGGAGGCATGGCCAGTGTCGAGCTGTTCGATCCCGCGCGCAATACCGTGCAGCAACTCGACCCGCTGGCCGACCGGCGGGCGAGTCATACGGCGACGCTGCTCGGCAACGGTCGCGTACTCATCACCGGCGGTTACAACGGTGAGTATCTGGCTTCCGTCGAGGCCTTCGACCCGTCAGCGAAACGGTTCCGTTCGGCCGGCTCTCTCCTGGAACCGCGCAGCGGACACACGGCGACGCTGCTTCCAGATGGCCGGGTCCTGCTGGTCGGCGGGGTCGGCCGCGGTTGGACGTTCCTACGCAGCGCCGAAGTATATGACCCCGAGACCGGCCGGTCCGAAATGGTCGGTTCGATGCGTATGTCTCGAGAAAGCCACACGGCCACACTCCTGGCCGACGGCCGCGTGCTGGTCGTGGGCGGCCACAGCGGGCGACGCCAGAACATGGAAGTGTATGCGACTGCGGAGCTCTTCAATCCGCAGACCCGTCGATTCGAGAGTGCGGGCCGCCTCACGATACCACGCCATAAGCACGATGCGGTCAGACTCGCTGATGGGCGTGTCCTCATCATCGGTGGGGCGGACCACACGGATCGTGTTCATTACGCCACGACAGAAATCTACCGTGCGCCGGACCACAGCTTCAGACCAGGCCCCGCGATGACCTACGCGAGGTACAAGATTGCCGGGACTTCCATCCTGCTTTCCACTGGTGAAGTGCTGGTCACATCCGGTGCACAGGTCGCTGAGCTCTTGAATGTCCAAACGTGGCGATTCGCGGAGGTTCCTGGCAGCTACCCCGCCGCGTACCGGTTTGCCGCGACCGCGCTTCTGCGCGATGGCGATGTTTTGTTGCAGGCGGTTACTCTGATGGGAACCAGAACGCGGCTGGCGTATGGCGGTTCGGCAAACCGTGAGTACCATCGTGTGATGCTGACGGGCGGGTGAGGTCAGCGCCAGTTTTTCACCCAATCCATCTTTCAATGAAGCACGAGGGCATCACCTTCGAGTGGAGGTATTCAAATGCGCTACACTACGGATGTCAGAACGCTATCGTAACGGAGCCATGACACAACCGCTCACTTATGAGTTTCGACTGGACCCGGATGAGACCATCCGGGCGATCCGCGACGTTCAGCGGCGTCAGGGCTTCGGCTGGCTCCACTCCGCCATCTGGCACTGGGCCCTCTGGCCGGTTGTGGTTGGCATGGCCGTACTCTACTTCTTCCTCCCCACGGACCTGCGAGCACTCTGGCTGGTGGGCATCGTTGCGTTCCTGCTGGCAGCTCTGGCGGGACTCACGCCCTCGGTCGTGCGCTGGCAGTTGCGAAGGGACTATCGGGAGACGCCCAGCCTGCAAGGGATCCAGGTCTATCAATTCTCGGATGCCGGGCTCACGATCACAGGTGGCGCCACGATGGTTACGCTCGGTTGGGATGCTTTCGTCGATGCGGCTGAAACCACCGAGTTCTTTTTGTTCTACTACTCGAAGCGCCAGGCGTACTATCTCCCGAAGCGCGCAGTGGGGGAGGATTTGGAACGCCGTCGGTTGCGAGAGCTCATACAACTCAAACTCGGCGACCGCGCCACCGGCTTCCGCCCCGAATGACATTGTCGACATTCGCAGCGACCCAGCCGTAGCTTAGGCTCTTGTCAACATCATCCGAGAAGCCGGAGGAGCAATGTGAGTGCTGAGCGCAATCAAACCGGTGACGCCCGGAAACTGCCCGACGAGGACGCACGCCGGCTATTGACACGGGCGACTGAAATCGAGTCTGCTCAATCAGCTGACCTGTCGATTTCAGAACTTCGTGAGGTTGCCCTCGAAGCAGGCATCACGCCGAATGCTTTTGAACAGGCCGTGGTCGAGCTTGGACCCCGCCCTACCATGGTCGCAGCCGAGCCGCTCCAGCCTGTCGGAAAAGTGCGCAGTCGATTCCTGACCGGCCTGCTGAGGACGGCGGGGACAGTAGCCATCGTCATAGCGACTCTGCTCGTTGTCATGGTCATGGTGGACTTGTTCGGCTAGTCGATACGTCGATCGGCATCAACCCGGAGCGCCTCGGCGGTCGAGCACTGGTTGTTCTCCGCCCCGCCCATAGCGCCGATGATCGGAGCTGACATGCGGCGCAGCGGAATCGACTTCGCGATCGCACTCGTGCTCCTGGCGGCATGCGCGGATCGTGGCGACAAACCAGCTGGGATTGAAACCGCCTGGCACGTGGGCCCGCGCTGGACGTTGGTCCACGAGCTCACCATTGGCGCCGTCGAAGGTCCGGGGCCTCACGTGTTTGCCACGATCGGGGATATCGAGGTTGCTCCTGATGGCCGGATCATCGTTCTCGAGCGCGAATCGAACGAGATCCGGATTTTCGATGCGTCAGGCACTCACGTTCGAACGGCCGGCCGATCGGGTAGCGGACCTGGCGAGTTCGACGCGGCACACGGTCTCGAGTGGCTGCCCGGTACTGACAGTCTGCTGGTCAACGACGGCAGTGCCAATCGCTATAGCATTTTCGACCGTGACGGCCGCTTCGTACGATCGATGGTCCGTCCACTTACGGGCTTCGGATACAACTTTCCAGGTGGGGTTGCCAACGGTCTGTTCTACGAAGAGGGCTCGAGGCGTGTCGACCAGACGACCTACGAATCCTTTCTCGTTGGTTTGCGTCTCGTAACCCAGGCGGTCCTGGTCGATACAGTATCGCTGTTGAAGCCGCCCAGCCCCGCGATACCATCGTATTCAGTCCAGAACGCGCGTGGCGGAATGTACATGGCGGTTCCGTACACCCCGACGCAAGTGTTGGATCTTTCAGAAGACGGCGCGCTGTGGTGGGGATTCGGCAGCCAGTACCGGATTTACCAACTCACTCTCGAAGGCGACACGCTGCGCGAAGTCGTGGTAGCCGATGCGAAGCCGATTCCCGTTTCACCGGCTGACCTGCAGGAGTGGGAGCGCAGCAAATTCGTCCGGCTTTTCAAGGAGCGTGGCGGTGTGATCGATTTCGATCGGATCCCCAAACATAAACCGCTTTTTACGGACTTCTTTGTTGATTCCGCGGGCTTCCTCTGGGTTGATGTACCAACCGCCGATGGACGCACGGCGTTTGACATTTTCGATACCGAGAGTCGATTGCTTGGTCGAGTCGCGACGGGAATCTGGCGCATGCCCTACGTGAAACCATTGGTCAGGAATGGACGGCTATATCTGGTTGGCCTGGACGACCTGACCGTGCCGTTCGTCTACGTGTTCCGCATCGAGCGCGCCCAAGTCCAGGTTGAAGAAGGACAGCGCGGCGCATCAAACCGATAACAGCCATGCGAATCGAAAGGCGAGTCGAGTGCAGGCAGTGACCCCAGCCGCATTGAGGAGTTCGTCATGAAGGCGATGGTCCAGCACGTGTACGGTTCTCCCGATGTCATCAAGCTCGAAGAAATCCCAAAGCCGGCGCCCGGGGATGGTGACGTGCTCGTAAAAGTGCATGCGGCGTCCGCAAACGCAGGTGACTGGCGCCTCATGAGAGCGGATCCGTTCATCATCCGCCCGAAGTTCGGCCTGCTAAAACCGAAATACAAAACACTCGGAGCTGACGTAGCGGGCCGGGTTGAAGCGGTTGGCCGGAACGTGAAGCAGTTTCGGCCCGGTGATGACGTATTCGGCAACCTATCGGAGAGCGGCTTTGGCGCTTTTGCCGAGTACGTGTGTGTGCCTGAGGATGCATTGATGGTGAAGCCGCGCAACCTGTCGTTCGAGGAAGCAGCGGCCATCCCGGCCGCGGCACTCACCGCATTGCAGGGTGTTCGCGACCAGGGACGGATTCAGCCAGGCCAGAAGATCCTGATCAACGGTGCGTCCGGCGGGGTCGGCACATTTGCCGTGCAGATCGCCAAATCGTTTGGAACTGAAGTCACGGGAGTCTGCAGCACGAGAAACCTGGACCTGGTCCGCTCGATCGGTGCGGACCATGTCATTGATTACACCAAAGGGGATTTCACGAAGAGCGCTCAGCGATACGACTTGATTGTTGCCGCCAACGGCTACCATCCGATCTGGGATTACAGGCGCGCATTACGTCCCGGCGGCATTTATGTCATGACCGGAGGTTCCCTGGCTCAAGCACTCCAGGCCATGCTGCTGGGACCATGGTTATCCATGGTCGGCGGCAGGAAAATGGGCAACTCGGCGATGAAGCCAAACCAGGCAGACCTGGCTTACCTGAAGGAGCTCATTGAAGCCGGAAAACTCAAACCGGTCGTCGACCGTCGTTATAGGTTGACCGAGGTGCCCGAGGCGATCCGCTATCTCGAAGAGCAACACGCCCGCGGCAAAGTAGTCATCACCGTGTGAAAACATGAAACTCGTCGACTACGATGCGATCGCACCCGGCTTTGATCGACGGTACGAGACACACCGGTTCGACGGCGTGCGCGACACACTGGCCGCTTTTCTCGGCGGTTCTTCTCACGATGTCGCTGAGATCGGCTGTGGTACTGGTCACATGGCTCGAGGACGTCGAGTCAGAAAGCAACCGAATTTGCGGCATCGATCCTTCGATGGCCATGCTGGTGAATGCTCGGAAGAACGCGCCTCGCGCCTCGCTGGTTCGTGGTCGCGCACAGGGGCTTCCCTTTTCGGATCGAGCTTTCGATCGGCTGTTTTGCATCAATGCGCTTCATGACTTCATGGATGCCAAACGCTTTGTTCAGGAGGCGCGCCGTGTTCTCCGACCTGGGGGTGGTCTACTTACGCTCGGCATCGATCCGCACACCGGTCTCGATCATTGGTGGCTCTACGACTACTTCCCGAGCGCTCTTGCGGCCGACCGAGCGCGCTACAATCCGGTCGGCAGCATTCGCGACGACTCCAAAGGCGGGTCCGCCCGGGCTCCTGCTCAAGGAGGGACGCTGGGTAAAGCTGCCTTCCGTGGGCAGCAGCCTGGGCAACTCCGTGCGCGCGTGGCTGAGGCAGGTTTGAGTCCCACCCTTCGGCAACGCGTGCGACGCACGACGTGTCTGTTCCGGCTCTCCCGAGCCATCGCGACACTGATCTTCCTCTCGGCCTGCTCGTCTTCTGATTCCCTGCCACCCAGCCACGCTGCGATAGTCACTCTGACGATCGGTGCGTTGGATGATCCGCACTATGCATTGTCTCGCGTCGAGGGAATCACGACCAGTTCTGACGGGCACATCTTCGTGCTTCAGCATGAGGATGCCAACGTTCGCGAGTTCGACTCGAACGGCACGTTTGTCAGGCTGATTGGCCGGCGTGGCACGGGCCCTGGAGAGTTTTCTCTTCCAACCAGGCTGTGGTGGTCGGACGACGATCTCTGGGTCGCGGACGGAAACCTTTCGCGGGCCACGCGGTTCGATCGCTCGGGCGCGCCGCTCGCGACCCAAAGCCTTGCTGCGCCGTTCGTGCAGCTGGCACTGACCACCATTGAGCTGCTCAACGATTCCGTGCTTCTTGCCAGTGAGCGCGTCATTCGTGGTCACGCCCGGTTTGACCGCGACAGCACGCCCCTCCTGCGCATACACGGTGCCGTAGCGGATACCATCCTGTGGCTGGACGTTCGCAATGCAACCGCACTGGTTGGCGCCCCAGGCAAGACGTTCATTCAGACCCGCCATCCGATCGCCGACAATGATGTGGTTCGAGTCCAGCACAAGCGGGACGGCTTCGTGGTTGCTCGACGAAATTTACGCACTGAACCAGGCGGCGCGGAGCTGCTGTGGTTTGACCAGCGAGGAGGACTGCTTCGGAAGCGGCGGTTCAATTTGCCACGGATCCCGGTCCCCTCGGCGTTCACGGATAGCATTCTCGATTCTTTTGCATCGAGACTGGCGAGTGCCGGGACCGCAGGTTCGGAAGCTGCAGCACGTGAGCTTGCACGCAAAGCACTAAATCTTCCGGACTATTATCCACCGTTCGGGGAAGTACTCCTCGGCGAGGACGGCTCGATCTGGGTCAGCCGCGGCCGTGATCAATCGACTCAGACCTGGTTGCACATCGGGGCCGAAGGAAATCTCGCAGGGACTGTTTCCTTACCAGCGGGGATCCGGTTGATGCATGTAGCTCCGCCCCACATTTTCGGCGTACAACAGAACGAGCTCGGCGTACCTTTCGTCGTACGTTTGGCAGTCAGGTAACTGCCAGACAAATAGCACCGGCCGTCAACTCTGGAACCAGCCTCGGGTTGTTCATCAGGCATCCTTATAAGGGCAGTCGCGCGTCACTCGCCCTGACAAACACAACTTCTCGTAATGGTTCAGCTAATGCAATCGTTTCCCTCTGCTCCACCGTAGCTGCCGCGAGCACGCGCCCCGCCAACGCCGTTACTCGTCGCTCGCCGCTCGGGCTGGTTCTAAAGCGGCAGCCGCAGGTTGCCGATACTGAACTCAGACTGAAAAGGGATCTGGAGGAACGCCGTCAGCCTGCGAAATCTAACACCGGACTTTGTGGATGCTCTGCACCGGGAAGCTCTGTTCGAGCCCGCGTCGCAGAACGCCATCCAACGAGCGTTGCGGCTGGCAGCCGCAATGACGCGTACCGGTGCAGCCTTTCTTTGCATCGGCGACGGTGTGCGCAACGTCACGCGCACGCTGGTTACGCCCGATGGCCGATTGGAAGATTCGCACGCGGCGGCTATCGCACGCGCGCTCGAAGGCCTGTCCGGACGTCCTGCTGCGATTTCTGCGCTGACCAGCACAGTTGGTCTGGTCGAAGGCATTGCCGGCAGCCTGATGGCCGTGCCGCTGCAGGTTGGGGTGGATCAACGCATAGGGTTGCTGGCCGTTTATGATTCGTCGACCCATCCAGGCCGGCGCCAGGACCAGGAATCGTTGCGTTTGATCGCCGACGGGCTGCTCTCGGAATTGAAGCTCCAGGTGGTCAGCTCGCGGCGACGTCAGCGCGCGGCACATCTCAGCTCACAACGGGGCGTTTTGCGCCGCATCGCAGCCGGTGCGCCGCTTTCGCATTTCATCCGCGCACTGGCCGCGCATGTCGAACAGCAGTCGGCAGGTGCACTCTGCGTAATCAGCATGACGACTTCTCGCGGCGTGGTTCGGCAGGTTGCTTCCCAGGCCATGCCGGACAGTTTTCTCGAGGTTCTGAAGAGTGGCGCCCAAATGGGAACCGGGCGTGCGGCCAAGACCGCAAGCTTGAACGAGCCGTTCTTCATTCATGATTTCACGGCGGATCCGGAAAACGCATTCGCGCGTGCCGCATTGGAGCACGGCTTCGTTACCTGCTGGTCGGTTCCCGTACAGGTGGAGCACTCACCTGCGGCCCGTATCGACGTGTATCGGCTGAACGCGGGAGATCCCGAGAGAAGCGATCTCAATCTGCTGTCCGTCAGTGCGGCCATGGCCCGCATCGCACTCGAGCGGACGGCGACGGAAAGCCGGTTGCGCCGAAGCGAAGACTACTATCGCTCGCTGATCGAAAAATCGTCGGACCTGATTCTGGTGCTGGATCGCCACGGCCGCGCCAAATACGTGAGTCCACCGGTCACCCGGATATTCGGGCTGGAAGCCGGCCGGACGCTCGACCCGCTGTTGACCGCGGGCAATGACACGTACTGGCGCGAGCAGCTCGACTCACTGAAAGCGGGTCAGGAAAACAGCTTCGACATCGAGTTACGCAGCCAGGATGGAACGTCGCGGAAACTGGAAGTTGTCGGTACGAACCTGCTGAATACGCCGTCGGTTCGCGGCATTGTGATCAACGCCCGTGATGTAACCGACCGCAAAGCGATCGAGGAAAAGCTGCGCCAGTCCCAGCGGTTGGAGGCGATCGGCCAGCTAGCCGGCGGCGTGGCCCACGATTTCAACAACATTCTGACGGCGATCAGCGGTTTTGCTACCTTGCTGCAGGAGGATCCGGAGAATGCGGACCTGACGGGGGAGGCATTATCGGAGATTCGGCGCGCGAGCGATCGCGGCGCTTCGTTGACCCGGCAGTTGCTCGCCTTTAGTCGCAGGCAGGTCCTACAGCCTCGCTGGATCGACCCGAACACGGTGGTCGATGGCATAGGCGCGATGCTGCGTCGTTTGATTGGCGAGAACATCGAGATCGAACGCCGCCTGTCCGATGCGGGCAGCACGGTATACATGGATCCCGGCCAGCTCGAGCAGGTCCTCATCAACCTCGCGGTCAACGCACGTGACTCGATGCCTCAGGGCGGTTTGCTCACGATTGAAACTGCCATTTGCGAGGAGTTGCCGGCCGGGTTGCCACGGACACTGACTCAGCCAGGAGAACGCTATCTCCGGCTGACAGTCGAAGATACCGGTTTCGGCATGGACGAGCTGACGCTCTCGCGCGCCTTCGAGCCTTTCTTCACCACAAAACCGTTGGGAACCGGTACCGGTCTCGGCCTTGCAACAGTGTATGGCATCGCCGAACAGAGCGGAGGTCATGTGCGTCTTCACAGCCGGGTAGGCTTCGGCACGCGGGTAGAGCTCTTCTTCCCCGCGGTAGCTGCGGCCCGCCCACAACAGGTAGCCGAGCCCGTCGAGAAGCGCTGGACTCGCGGGTCCGAGTCGATCCTGATCGTGGAAGACGACCCTACCCTGCGCTCGCTCGTGCCCAAGCTGCTCGTGCCTGCTGGCTATGAAGTGCGGGTTGCCGAGGATGGGCCAACCGCATTGCGCATGCTCGAGTCCTCCGATTACCGGCCGGATCTGCTACTGACCGATGTGGTATTGCCAGGCATGAGCGGACGCATAGTTGCCGATCAGATGCGGCTGCTAGCACCCGATCTGGATGTCGTGTTCATGTCCGGTTACACCGCGGCGGAGCTCGGCCAGTACGGTGTGCTCGACCAGGACCTGATCTTCGTGCAGAAACCGTTTACCCGGGCGCACCTGCTCGATGTGTTGCGTCACACGCTCGATCAGCGCGCGAACCGGCAGAAGCCGGACCCCGCGGCTGGTCCAGTAGAAACCAGGGCGGCGTGAAGGAGCTTCCGATCGACAACCTGGTCGAATCTGATGACCCGGGTCTCGGAGACGATTTACTATTCGCAGCTGATGACGATCTCCTCGAAGGTTTCGTGCTGGAGACGCTGGAAGCGATCGAAGCCGCCGAGCAGGCAGCCGCACGCCTGCACGCCAACCGCCGCGACGGCGCTGCCATCGACACCTTGTTCCGCTGCTTCCATTCGGCCAAGGGCACGGCCGGCTTCCTCGGCCTGGACCCGGTCGTCGACTTCGCGCACATCGTTGAATCCCTGCTGGCCGAATTGCGCAGTGGCCGTCGCACAGTGGATGCCGCCGCGAGCGATTTGCTCGTGCGCAGTGTCGACGTGTTGCGCTTGTGCATACTCGACCTGCGCAACAACACAAAAGGCGCGTCTGCCAGCGCGAAGCTGCTCGGGTCCCGGATCGCGGACTTCATGGCGAGCCCGACCACAACGGATCCTTCAGAAGCAACCAGCAGCGCGCCGCTCGAGCTCGAGGATCCCGCCGGCGAGCAGGAAAGCCTGATCGGCGAGGCCTGGACCCGCGTCAGAACGGATCGGCTGGATCGTCTGCTCGATGCAGTCGGTGAGATGGTCGTGGCCCAGTCGATTCTCAGCCGGCAGGCAGCACTCGAGAATCGCCCATCGGCTCCGATCGCTGAACTGATCGCGAATAGTGGCAAGCTCGTGCGTGAGCTCCAGAGCCTGAGTGTGGGACTGCGCATGATTCCATTGCGTCCCACCTTCCTCCGCATGTCACGACTGGTGCGCGTATTGGGCCGCCAGCTGGATAAGCCGATCGAGCTGATTACCACCGGTGATGACACGGAAATCGATCGCAATCTGGTCGCACTGGTTGCGGATCCGCTGCTCCATCTCATCCGCAACGCGCTCGATCACGGCATCGAGCCCAGGCCCGAGCGCGAAGCCGCAGGGAAACCGGCCAGTGCCGCCCTGCGCCTCTCGGCCTATCACGCCGGCGGCAACATTGTGATCGAGCTGGAAGACGACGGCCGAGGCATCGATGCGAGCCGGATCCGCGAGAAGGCAATCGCTCGCGGGTTGATCCGTGAGGACGCGCAGCTCGATGAAGCGGCTGCCCTCGCCCTCATCTTCAGTGCCGGCTTCTCCACCGCCGAACGCGTTACCGAGGTCTCGGGACGTGGGGTTGGACTCGACGTGGTCCGACGCAATATCGAACAATTGCGCGGCCGCATCGAAGTCGACTCGAAGCCCGGCAAGGGCTCGCGCTTCCGACTGCTTCTGCCGCTGACCCTCGCCATTACCGATGGCATGCTGCTGCAGGTCGGGCAGCAGCGCTTCATCCTGCCCATCCTCAATATCGAGCACAGCGTGCGCCCCGAGGCGGGTGCGGTGAAAACCGTAGCTGGCAGCGGAGAGATCGTTGTATTCCGTGGCGATGTGGTGCCGGTCGTCCGGCTGCATCGAGTACTCAACATCGATGACGCCAGGGAACGGCCGGAAGAAGCGATTCTGGTCATCATTGCCGCCGCCGATGGCCGTTGTGCGCTCCTGGTCGACTCGCTGGTCGGGCAATTCCAGGTCGTTTCCCGCTCGGTCGACGCCGCACTCGGCTCCATGCCAGGTGTAGCCGGCGCTGCCATCCTTGGCGACGGACGTGTGGGTCTGATTCTCGACGCCAGCCAGCTCGTGGCCATGAGCCGTTCAGGTCAACCCTAAAGTCGCTGCACCGCCGGCCGATACTTCAAGGTGAGATGGGGTCTCACAAAGGCGCTGAAATGCAAACGATCGATCGAACCCAGAACACTGAGAAGCAGCTCACCTTCTTCCTCGGCCGCGAAGAATACGGTGTCGCGATTACGAAGGTGCAGGAGATCATCCGCGCCGTTCCGATTACGCCGATGCCGCATACGCAGCCGTTCATCCTGGGCCTGGTAAACCTGCGTGGCCGCGTGATTCCAGTAGTCGACCTCAATCGGCGGCTGGGCATGGAGCCAAGCCAGATCGGTCCGCTGTCCTGCATCGTTGTGGTCCGCTGCAACGACCTGCACGTCGGGCTGCTGATCGATCGGATGAACGAAGTTGTGCCGGTTTCATCCAGTCAGATCGAGCCGACGCCGATCTTCGGTGCGGCCGTCGATCACGACCTGGTCGATCGCCTGGCCAAGATCGAGAACCGCGTGGTCCTGCTACTCGATGTGGACGTCCTGCTCGCACCTCGATAAAACCTCGTTACGCAATCGTAAGTCTCGCAGCAGTCATCCAAGCTAAAGTCGCCCCGATTCGTGCCGATATTGAGATAGGAATTCGACTGCCGCACACCCAAAACAAAGACGTGAAATGCGAAATCCGAAACTGATGCTGGCTGCCACCGCCGTCAGCCTCGCGGTGGCCGCAGTGCCGAGCGGCACTCAGGCGCAGATTGGCCTCGATCCGAGACTGTCGGTCCACGGCTACCTGACGCAGGGCGTTGCTCGTGCGTCCAAACCGCTCTACGGCTTGACCGACACGACGACCAGCGATTACCGCGCGGCCGCTGTACAGCTGAGCTTCGAGGTGAGCCCCAAGGATCGGCTGGTATTGCAGGTCAGCCATCGTCGTCTTGCCTCCAGCCCGCTGATGGGCTTCCAGGAGAATCTCGAGTTCGACTGGGCTTTTTATCAGCGGCAGCTCGGACCCATCTCGGTGCGGGTCGGCCGTTTCCCGCTGGCCGGCGGCATCTACAACGAAGTTCGCGATGTGGGCACGGTGCTGCCGATGTTCCGGGCGCCGTTCCAGCTGTACGCGGATGGCACCGAGACTGTCGATGGCGTGACTGCTTCCCATAACCTGGTGTTCGGCGATTGGTCACTCGAGTCGAGCGCGTACTGGGGCGGCACTGAATACAAGAATGTCTTCCAGACTCCTGCGGGCGCTTATCCGCAGATGTTCCGCTTCGAGAATTCGGTTGGCGGCCAGCTGTGGCTCAGCACACCGCTACAAGGCCTGCGGGTTGCCCTGTCCGCAATGCGTTGGAAGCACGGCGAGGAGCCAGATCACACCGTGATGGCTTCGGTCGACGGCGATTTCAATCGCTTCCTGGTCCGCGGCGAATACAAGACCGGCAGCATGGACGACGCTCACCTTTCGTTCGGCTACGCGCAATTGGGCGTGAAGGTCACGGAAAAGCTGATGGTGGTGGGTCAGTACGAGAGCACGGACATGACGCTATCAGGGGCGATCGCCGCACCGCGCATGACCGTTTCCCGAGACGCCGCGCTTGCCCTCAACTACAAGCTCAGCCCGAACCTGGTTTTCAAGCTGGAGCAGCACGAAGTCAAGGGATACTGGTACGACACGTTTGTGAATCCAATGGGCCCCGCGCTGAAATCCCGCTATGGGATTGCCAGCGTCTCGGTCAGCTTCTAACGACGCGAAGAAAGGAACTCAAATCATGACTATCAAGATGCTGTTCTGTGTTCTCGCGATCGTGGCCGGCCCGCTCGAGCTCACTGCGCAGGAAACCACGTACCAGGTTGTAGTAAGCGCGTCGAATCCGATCACCACACTCTCACGCACTGAAGTGTCGAGGATTTTCTTGAAGCGGCAGCCGACCTGGGAACACGGCGGGTCAATCGTCGCAGTCGATCTGGAGCGCACGTCAACGACGCGTGCAACATTCACCAAAGAAGTGCACGGCCGCAGCGTGACCGCGATCGGCACCTTCTGGCAGCAGCAGATCTTTGCCGGCAAGCAATTGCCGCCGACCGAGAAATCGAACGATGAGGACGTGCTGAGCCACATACGCTCGAACCCCAACGCGATTGGCTACGTAAGTGCGGGCGCCGCACTGGGCAACGGTGTCAAAGCCGTAACTCTTACGCATTGAGTGTGCGAGACATGACTGTGACTACGAGCAAACCCAGGAGAACCGGATTCCGGTTCGTGCAGGATATGAAGTTCCGGCACAAGATCATCCTGCTGCCGGCGCTGGCGGCGCTGGGTTCGATTCTGATCGGGTCCTATACCATGGCAGTCGATCGGGCGACCACGCGTCAGACTGCGGAGATCCAGGCCGGATACTTTCCTTCGCTCGAGCTGAGCCGGAACCTCGAAGTGCATCTGTCAGCGGTTCAGACCAGCATACAGAACGCGGTTGCTGCCAGTGATTTGGAAGGCTTGATCAACGCTGACTTTTTGAGCGCACAGTTTATTGCCACGCTCGAGACCGGCAGCGCGAATCCGATCGTCGCGGAGGGCGAGATCGAGAATCTACGCAATCGCTATGACGCATACTACCTACTGGCCCGTGGGGCAAGCGTTCGCGTCATTGCGCAGGCGACTGCCGACTCGATTGGAGATATCCTGGGCCCCATGTCACGGGATTACCGCACGCTGCGCGAGATGCTCGCGCTGCGCACGGCGCGTGATCAGACCAGGATTACGGCGGCCTTTGCCACTCTCAAGAGCAGTCAGGAATCGCGGGCCCGCTTTCAGGTCATTGGGCTGCTCGTACTGGTCACCAGCCTGATACTGTTGTCGGTTTGGATCATTCGGGATGTGTTGAGCGCGCTGCAGCGGTTGTCATCGGCCGCGTCGAGCATTGCACAGGGCAAGATCGATCACGAGATCGAGTACGTCTCCGATGATGAAATCGGCGCACTGGCTGACGCGTTTCGCGGCATGATGAGTTACATCCGCGATGTCTCGTCCGCGGTCGGCCGGCTCGCAGCGGGTGATCTGTCGGTCGCGGTTACACCGCGCTCCGAGTTCGACGTACTGACCCGCAACGTGGGGCATGCGACCGCAACCCTGAAAGCTGTCGTAACCGAAACATCCTCGCTGATCGAGGCGGCCCGCCGGGGTGACCTGGCCCGGCGCGGTAATGCAGCTCCGTTCGAAGGCGTCTACGCCGAGCTGGTGGGACGCACCAATGAAATGCTCGATGTCATCGTGGAGCCGATCAATGAAGCCGCCGCCGTGCTGGAGCGCGTAGCGGCTCGCGATTTGACCTCGCGCGTGACCGGCAATTACCAGGGCGACTATGCCAAAATCAAGACCTCGCTGAATGACGCGGTCTCCAACCTGGAGAACGCACTGGTGCAGGTCGTGATCGGAGCGCAGCAGGTGGCGAGCGCTTCCGGCCAGATCAGCTCGTCCAGCCATGAGCTGGCACAGGCTTCGGGTGAACACGCAGATGCGCTCAAGACCGTGACCAGTGAGCTGGAAGATATCTCGGGCATGACCCGGCAGAATGCGGGACGTGCGGACCAGGCCAGGGTGCTGGCCGGTGAAGCAAGGGTGAGCGCGAATGAAGGCGTCGGCAGCATGGAACGCCTGAGCGATGCAATGCTGCAGATCAAGGCCAGTAGCGATGCTACCGCCAAGATCGTGAAGACCATCGATGACATCGCGTTCCAGACGAACTTGCTGGCGCTGAATGCCGCGGTCGAAGCTGCGCGCGCGGGTGAGGCGGGCAAGGGTTTCGCCGTGGTCGCGGACGAAGTGCGGAATCTGGCCATGCGCAGCGCGGAAGCTGCAAAGAACACCGCAAACCTGATCGAGCTAGCCGTCGCCAATGCGGATCGCGGCGTCAGCATCAATGCGCAAGTCCTGGCCAAACTGGCCGACATCAATACCAGGGTAGCCAAGGTCGGCGACGTCATGGCCGAAATCGCCGGCGCGTCCGATCAGCAGAGTCGCGCGGTGGCCGGTATCCATGCGTCGGTGCAGGAAGCAAACGCGGTGACGGAACAGACCGCCACTGCCGCCGATGAGAGTGCAAGCGCAGCCGAGGAGCTGAACAGCCAGGCCGAGCGCATGCAGGGGCTGGTGGGTGGCTTCAAGCTGCGACCCGAAGCCCGCGGTCAAGTCTGGGCCGAAACCCAGACCCATCGAGAACACGCGCTGGAACGGGCGCAAACCGGCGGTCGGAACCGTGGCATCAAGCTGCGCAAGTCCGGCAGAACCGCCGCGGCCGCGCTGATCCCATTCGCGGACGACGCGACCAAAGTTCTCCGCAAGTTCTAATCGATGCCGGAGCTGAAGCCGCAGGAGTTCGAGTGGCTGCGGGGCGTGATCAAGCGCGCCGCAGGCATTCACTTGACGGACGGGAAGGAAACCGTGATACGCGCCCGGCTGGGCAAACGGCTCCGTGCCACTGGCTGCCTGGATTTCGAGAGCTACATCGAGCAGATCGAAAGCGACGCGAGCGGCACTGAAATGGCCGCCATGATCGACGCCGTAACGGTCAATCAAACGTCGTTCTTCCGTGAGCCAACGCACTTCCCGGTATTGCAGAGCGTCCTGAACACGCTGCTCGAGCGCGAGACGGCTGTGAACGTCTGGTCCGCCGGCTGTGCAACCGGTGAGGAGCCGTACACACTGGCCATGCTCGCCGACTCGATCGTGGCCAACGTACAGGAGCGGGTTCGTTTCCTGGCAACCGACATTTGTTCTACTGCGCTCGCGGTGGCCCAGGAAGGCATCTTTCCCAAGCGTGCGCTGCGCGCAATCCCCGAGAACTTTCTCCAGTATGTCACGCCGACCGATAGTCGTGAGACTCGTTACGCAATTCGGCCCGACATCCAAAGGCTGATCAGCTTTGCCCGACTCAACCTCATCGGGGACTGGCCAATGCGCGGACCGATGCACATCATCTTCTGTCGCAATGTGATGATGTACTTCGACTCGCCTACGCAACGACGGCTGGCCGCGCGCTTCAGCAAGCTGCTCGCGCCGGGTGGCTACCTCTTCATCGGACACTCCGAAGCGCTCTCGATTGGCAGCGGACTCGACTACATCCAGCCTGCGGTCTATCAGAAACCGGAGGCGCTGCGATGATTCGGGTTCTGCTGGTCGATGATTCGGTGACTGTGCGCCGGGCGCTGCAGCGTGAGCTCGCGAAGTATCCGGATTTCGAGGTCGTTGGCGCCGCAGCGGATCCGTATGAGGCGCGCGAACTGATTGCCATGCACCGGCCGGATGTCATCACGCTGGATCTGCAAATGCCGCGTATGGGTGGACTCGAGTTCCTCGAGAAGATCATGCGTCACCACCCGCTGCCCGTCATCGTGCTCAGCTCGGTTGCAGCCGAGAATAGCGAACCTGCGCTGCGTGCGCTCGAGCTGGGCGCACTCGAAGTCATTCAGAAGCCGGATTCGGCGAATTCCCTTTTCAGCGTGGGCAAACGGCTGGCTACGGCACTGCGCGAAGGCGCACGTGCGCGGGTGCGCGGCGTCCAGCCGCTCTCCGGATCCAGACTCAGGCTTCCACAAACGTTCACGACCAAACGGTTGATCGGTATCGGCGCTTCGACCGGAGGCATTCAGGCGATCGAGCGACTGGTACGTGTGCTTCCGGCCACTCTGCCGGGCGTGGTGATCGCTCAACATTTGCCCGCTGAGTTTACTGATTCCTTTGCACGCCGCCTGAATCAGTATTCGGAGATCGAGATCCGCGAAGCACGAAATGGGGATCTCGTCACTACCGGTACCGCGCTGGTTGCGCCCGGCGGACTGCACACCAGGATTTGCGATGATGATGGAGTGTTGCGCGTCCTGCTCGAGGACACACCAGCAGTGAATTACCAGAAGCCGTCGGTTGATGTGTTGTTCGATTCCATTGCGGAGGCGGCGGGTGCCGATTCGATCGGGATATTGCTCACGGGAATGGGTGGCGACGGGGCGTCAGGATTGCGCAACATTCGCGACGCGGGCGGTTACACGGTCGTACAATCCATGGAAACCTGCGTTGTGTTCGGGATGCCAAAAGAGGCAATCGCCCGCGGTGCCGCGCAGGTCATTGCCCCTCTCGATTCGATTGCTGAACTGATCGTTTCGGCGGTCAGCCGAGCCTGACACGCCCTCCCTCAAATCGCGCCCTGGCTCAGCATTTCACGGGCAACCGCCGCTATGACGGTACGATCGTTATGCTGGCCGGACGCGATCCACTGCCGGATCTCGGTCAGGCGAGTGTCGGTCAGGCGTCCGCACGACGGTGGATCGACCGGCGCGTCGCGGCGAGGCAGAACTCTTGCGGCGTCAGGATCAGAATGGCGGTGGCGTCTCATTTGGGTCTCCTTCTGAAATAAGTGTCGGATGGCCCGGCCCGAAGTTTAGGGCACTCTCTATCGAGAGCGTTGAAATGGCCGATTCCGGCAGCGCTTCCCTCAATCCGGACCCGACCCGGCTGCTCGTCGCCCGTATCCTCCAGGGCGTAATCCACGATCTCAACGGCGTGACCGCCAACCTGCTCGGGTTGATCCAGGAGGCTGCCTATCAGCGGTCGTTTGCGGACGCAGGCGCAATGAAGCTGTTTCGGGAAGAAGCCGTACGGGTTGCCGATCTCACAACGGATCTGGCGGCCTTGCCCATGGCCATCACGCGGGAGCCGGACGCCGTGGCTGTGCGCGATTTGCTGCAGCAGGCGATTCGCTTGCTGGATCATGATCCCAATTATGGTGACATTCGAAAGACGATTGCCTGCGAGCCGGAACTGCCTGCGCTTTACGCGCGCAGGCAGGCGCTGCTCGAGGCATTCCTGCTGACCGGCGCGCTCGCCTGCGATGCGGCAGGGCGCCATGGTGAGATGACGTTCGCGTGTGAGCGACATGGTGATGCCATTGGGATTCGGATCGTTCATAAAACGCGAAGCCCACTCGATTGGACTGATGTGGTCAGAGACCGAGTGAAGATACTGGTGGGTTCCGAGAAGGGCGAAGCGCGCCTCGGTGACTACTCATCCGAGTTGAGATTTTCGATTCCCGTGTAATCGGGCCCGGATTTTCACGGTTGCATGCGACGATTGCGCGCTGCATGGTGAGCGAACGCGCCCGAGGTAGCCAGGTTCCGGCGGCCCAGCACGGTAAAAGTGACCAACAGCAGGCTGCCAATGGCGATTAACAGAGTCCCCGCCAGCGAACGCCTCCAAGCCGGTCCGAGCTCGCTCATCGCTCTCCCATTCATTGCCGATTAGCTCGCCCATGCGAGCGGTAATGTTTGGCGAATGAAAGTCAAGTGATGTTTTTACAAAAGAGCCGAGGGCTTGATTTGCTCGCGCTCAGCCAGGTCAGCGTGGAAGACGATCGAAATCGTTCTGCCAACTTTTGCAAGGCAGTTGCGTCCGCAAGCGGGTCAAGTTGGGTGTCTTCTCAATGTGTCGCCGCAGGTGGGCATACAGCTGGGGCACTGTCAGAACGCGCACTGGGATGACGATGAGCGGTGCAATCCCGTCATCGACTCTTTCGATATCGACTTCGTTACCAGGGTTTGCTGCGCATCAATTGTCGAGGGTTGGAGGCTGGAATCCTGCTGATCTTCGAGGTCACCATCTCATCGATCAATCGGCGATTTGATCTCGGACGATTCCTTTCTATATATGTTATGCAGCGCACGCTGTGGTGCGAAGGTGGGCCATGCGACCCCTCAACGTTGCCACGGCGCGCGTCCGGAGCTGTGAAACCCGACCCTCCGTTATCCCGAGTGCTTGCCCGATCTCACTCAGCTTGAGCCCCTGGAAATAGGACAGCGTAAGCACCAGCCGGTCGCGCTCGGGCAATGCTTCGATTTCCGTCTTGAGCAGTTCGACTTCTTCCTCATGGCTGAGCTCGTCGTCCAGGCTGCGCTCGTTCGCGGTGCATGAGTTGATCGTGAAGTCGGCCGGCGTTGCCTCTTTCATGGTGTCGATCGATACGGTTACGCTTGACGCGTCCGATTGCCACCGCCAAAACATATCCAGCGGCACATTCAGCTCGCCAGCCAGCTCCAGCTGGGTTGGCTGTCGGTGCAGCTCCTGTTCAAGCTCGGTACGAGCAGCGCTGACTTCGCGCTGCTTTTGGCGTGCTGATCGCGACAACAGATCCGACTTCCGCATGTCGTCCAGAATCGCGCCCCGAATGCGCGGCGCAGCAAATGTGCTGAAAGCCAGCCCACGTCGGTGGTCGAAGCTGGCTACTGCTTCCAGCAGCCCGAGGCTGCCAGCACTCACCAGATCATCCAGCTGAACCGCGGCGCCCAGGCTGTTGTGCATCCTGCGGGCGACATGGTATACCAATGGAAGATGCTGACGGACCATCGCATCCTTGCTGTACTCGGTTCGAGGTTGCCGCATCGTTGCGCGCATTTCGATTCTCTTTTCAATGCAGGATTGCTCGGTTGAGACGGGCGGGCTGCCGATCGCTGTCGGCATCGCCTCGTGCTTCCTGCCGACTATAAAGGCAACCGCCGTTCCACGAGGCCCACTTCTCGAAATCACCGAAACAACGCCTGTCTCAGAACGAGTCTCGAGAAGTTCATCGGAGCGGAAACCGAAACGGGCCCGGAATCGGTTAGGCAGCTTCTGCCGGAGTAGGCAAACGCTGCCGCGTACAACCGGCGAAAGCTGCCGGGTGCTAAAGTTTTGGGGGAACCGGTTTGTAACGTTAGATCGGCTTATTCAGCTTGCTGCGGAGCGTGCGAAGCGCGATGCCAAGCAGGGTGGCTGCGCGGGTCCGATTGCCTCCGGCCGCGGCCATCGCGGCGTCGATCAATCGCGCTTCCATCTCCGCCAGGTTGAAAGATGCCAGTTCGACAGGGGCAGGGCCCGTCAGGATTGGCTCGGTGCCGGCCGGCATCTCATGCGCGTGGAGGTCAAAGGCACTGGCCGTCAGCATAGTGCCCGGGCTCAGGATCACCGCACGCTCGACTGCATGCGAAAGCTCGCGCACGTTGCCTGGCCAGTTGTAACGCTGCAGCAGGCTTACAGCGTCCGGCGTGAAGCTGGGCACGGGCTTCCCCGCGTCCCTGGCAACCTTGCGAGCGAAGTGCAGCGCCAGCGCGGGAATGTCGTCCACGCGATCGCGCAGCGCTGGCATCCGAATCGGTACGACCGCCAGACGGTAGTAGAGATCCTCGCGAAAGACGCCTCGCTGCGCCTCACCCGCGAGGTCGCGGTTCGTGGTCGCGACCACGCGGACATCCACTCGGATCGGCGTGCTCCCGCCGACCCGCTCGAACTCCTGCTCCTGCAGTACGCGCAGCAGCTTCGCCTGCAGGTCAAGCCGCATCTCCCCGATCTCGTCTAACAGCAGTGTGCCATGGTGTGCGCGCTCGAAGGCTCCCTTGACCTGTTTGATAGCGCCGCTAAACGCGCCTTTTTCGTGACCGAACAGCGTGCTTTCCACCAGGTTTTCCGGCAGCGCGGCGCAATTGATGGACACGAATGGCCCATCATGCCGGTCGCTGAGCTCATGAACCATGTGCGCGACCAATTCCTTGCCGGTTCCGGATTCGCCCTGAACCAGCACCGCGACGCGCGTGGCTGCAATCGTCTTCACGACTTGCATTACCTTGATTAGCGCCGGGCTTTCACCGACCAGGTTCCGCTCAGTCCGGAGCTGCGTGACTTCATCGCGCAAGACTGCGTTCTCGCGCCGCAAGCGGGCGTGCTCCAGGGCCTGAGATACCACCAGTTCCAGCTGCGCGGCCTCGAACGGCTTGGTGATGTAGTCAATTGCTCCCGCCTTGATGGCCGCGACCGCGTGCTCAATACTGGCGTGACCGGTGACCATGATTAACGGAACGTCATGCTCATGCTCCTTGAGTTGCTGCAGGAAATCGAGGCCGGAGTTTCCAGGCATGCGGTAGTCGGAGACGATCAGGTCGATGCCGCCGCGCGCGAGAACCAGCAAA
>JBBDWZ010000098.1:36845-37906 GCA_040902615.1 Gemmatimonadota bacterium
TGACGCAGACCGTTTTGTGCCCTGCCTTCTCGAGCGCGCGGCGGGCCGTCAGCAAGGCAGCAGCTTCGTCATCGACGCAAAGGATAGTAGGCATCGGCTGGAGGGTAACCAGCCCGCCGAATTGGGGCAAACCTAAAGTCTGCGCAGCACCTGCCGAAGCTATAGACAAGGAGGCTGGAACCATCCCGGCCGACTGCCCATTTATTCAAACTCTCGAAGGAATACTGACATGAGGTTTCTGGTCGTCGATGACTCTGCAACCATGCGCCGGATCATCATCAACTCGCTCCAGCGCATTGGCTACTCCGATTACGTCGAAGCCGCCGATGGCGAAGAAGCGCTCGAGCGGTTCGACGCCTCGATCGGCTGTATCATTACAGACTGGAACATGCCGCGCCTTTCGGGCGTGGAATTCGTTCGCAGTCTGCGCCAGCGCGAGCACGGTGCCGATGTTCCGATCGTCATGGTGACTACGCGCAGTGTGCGCGAGGACATCATCGAAGCTGCCAAGGCCGGCGTCAGCAACTACATCGTCAAGCCATTCACGCCGCAGGTTCTGCGAGAGAAGCTGAACCAGGTGCTCGGCCAGGTTTATACCGCATGAGCACGCTCCTGATTGAGTCGTCCGGTCAAACACCCGATGAAATCGCTTCGGGCCTGTTCAATGAGTCGGCTGCCGACCAGGCTCATGACACACCGGTCGTTTCATTGCCCAATATCCTGGTCAGGACCTCGCGTGAGATTACGTCGGTCTTGAACACGCTGTATCGCAGCCGGGGCTTCCTCGAACAGGCAGCCGTGCCGCGTCTGCAGCGCACGCACCAGAATCTGCGTCAGGCTTCAGAGGCCAGCGAGACCGCAACGCACACGCTGCTGGATGGACTTGGACACGCGCTGGTCCTGATTGACCAGCTGGACCATTCGGCCAGACCGCAGGATTTGACTCCGACGCGGCCTGATCATGCGATTCGTTTCGACTTGCGCGAAGAAGTTTACCGTCTGATTTACAGCTTGCAATTCCAGGACATTGTGGCGCAGCAGATCGCGTATGCTACTCGGGT
>JBBDWZ010000099.1:0-37806 GCA_040902615.1 Gemmatimonadota bacterium
GGTGTGCTGAACTTGTCCGCGACTCGCCTTGCGAGCGTAGCTGCCGCCCGATTGATCTCGAGCGTGCGATCCTGCAGGTCATACTCGCGAAGCGTGAGTGGATTGCTGCGGAAGGTGTCGGTCTCCAGCACGTCCGCACCCGCGGCGAGAAACGAGGCATGAATGGATTCGATCGCGTCCGGACGAGTAATCACCAGATAATCGTTACACCCCTCGAGCGACGGTCCGCCAAAATCACTGGCCGTCAACCCGAGCGCCTGGATACTCGTGCCCATTGCCCCGTCAAAAACGAGGACTCGTTCCTTCAAGACATTCAAGTACATGGAATGCAAAAACCCCGCAAGGAAGGGTCTGTGTGCGGGGTCTAATCACAGGGTGCGATTGTCCCGGCACTTTAGACTTTTGTTTGATGCGACATTCCTGGGAATGCGGCACCCGGCGGTAGCAAGCGAGCCGTCCAAATCCTTCCGCCGTGTCTCTATATGTGTCCGGATTCTAGCCGAAATGCAGACAGAGTGCAAGCGGTGTCGACGAGGCAGCACGCGTTCACGGGCTTTCCCGCGGGCCGGCAATGTAACCGGTCATCGGCATGAGTGGCTGGCCCCAGCGCACGGGCAGAGCCACCGTGAATTTGGTTCCTTTGCCGATTTCGCTTTCGACTGTGATCTCACCGCCGAGCAGACGGCTCAAGCGCCGGGCAACGCTCAGCCCAAGACCGGTGCCGCCCACCTGACGGGTCGACGACTGATCGACCTGCCAGAACGCGTCGAAGACTTTTTCGATGTATTCGGCGGGAATACCAATGCCGGTGTCACTCACGGTGAACAGGGCCCGTCGATGATCGGCCGATGCTTCCAGCGTGACCTCGCCCGTCTCCGTGAACTTGACTGCATTCGACAGCAGGTTGAGCAGGATCTGGCGCAGCTTGGCCGGATCGGTTTCGAGGGTGGCGTCCGCTGACGGCGTAACGCGGAATCCGAGTCCCTTCTCGCCCGCCACCGGTTCGATGAGTGCCGCGGCCTCCCGCAGCACCTCGCCCAGATGAACCCGCTGCGGGTGGAGCTGTTCGCGGCCGCCCTCCAGTCTTGCATAGACCAGGATCTGCTCGATCACGCTCAGCAGATGCCACGCAGCCGTTCGTATGCGATCGATGTAGGTGTGCGCCTTGTCATCCATGGGACGGGGCACGCCGGCCAGCAACAGATCGGTGTAGCCCATCACGGTGGTGAGCGGAGTCCGCAGCTCGTGCGACATGACGGCCAGGAAATCCGATTTTGCGCGGCTGGCAACCACTGCGGCTTCGTAGAGCCGCGCGTTTTCGATCGCAACTGCCGCACGGCGCGCGAGCTCCTCGGCCGCGCGCAAATCGAGCGGCGTGAACTCGCGCTCCGACTCGGTGGTCAGCAGCGAGAGCGCGCCGATCATGCGGCCGTGTGCGGACAACGGTACGATCATGGCCGAGCGGAAGGCCAGGTCGCGGAGCATGCCCAGATGCCGCGAGTCGAAATCGCTGGAGCGCGCCAGGTGTTCGGACAGTCGATGAATCAGCTGCGATTTGCCGGTTCGAATGACATCGACGACCGGATGATTCGCGGTTGGTTCGAGCGGGAAGCGCCGCCGGATCTGACGCGCGAGCTCTTCCTTCTTGGGGTCGATGTGCGCCGCTTCCAGCCTGCGCACCGATCCGTCGTCTTCGACCAGATCCACCAGGCAGCAATCGGCCAGCACCGGCACCGCCAGCCGCGCCAGGGTCCGGATGGTCGACTCCGCGTCGAGCGTGGTCGAAAGTGCCGCACTCGCCTCGGCCAGGAAACGCTGCTCCTCTTCGATCGACTTGCGCGTGGTCAGGTCGGTTACAATACGGACCATGCCTAGCAGCGCGCCGTTTTCTTCCGTGATCGGTGAGTCCGCCAGGACCGCCGTAAACGTCGAGCCGGACTTCGACGCCATCACCGCTTCACCCACCCACGCACGGCCCGCACGCAGCCGGGCGTGCAGGCGCGCATCCTCGACCTCCGTGTACGCCGCGTGGGTCATGGCGATGCCTTTCCGGCTGACTACTTCTGCCGAGGTCCAGCCGAATACGCGCTCAGCAGCACGGTTCCAGTACACGATCCGGCCATCCAGGTCGGTTGCAATCACGGCCTGTCCAAGTGCATCCAGCAGCCGGGTCTGAAAGCGAACCACTTCCTGCGCGCGGCGCCGCGGCGTAACGTCGCGAAAATAAACCGCGTACTCATCGTCAGACGGGAAAACGCGGACTTCGAGCCAGCGATCGGCCGACTCGTAGTAATCCTCGATCTCGATGGTCGATTGCGTGGCCATCGCGTTCTCGATCGTCTCCAGGATCGAGCTGTTGTGCAGTTGTGGAAACAGCGTGAGCAGATTGCCACCCACCAGCGTTTGCCGACTCACACTAAGGATTTGTTCCGCCCGCCGGTTCGCATAACGCACGTCCATCTGGGGTGTGATCGACAGGAAACCGTCGGTTATCGTGTCCAGGATCCGATGTGACCGGTCGACCTCGCGGTCGACACTGCTCCGCAGTTGGCGTTCCGCTTCCACTGCGCGGTCCATCCGCGAACGCAATACCGCAACCAGCAATGCCACGGTCGGCAGTGCTATCGCTGTTATCAGATCGCGCCGAATCTCGAACGGGCCGTAGACCGGTCCCGCGTGACCGCTGGTCGAGTGATGGAACACGTAGGCCGCGGCAAGGGCGGCACTGAACAGGCCCGATGCCATCCCCTCGCGGAACGACGCGTAGATGACGGTCAGTACCAGCACAACACCCGGGTTCGGGATGTTGAATGGCGTGGGTACGGCCAGTTCGATGAGCAGCGCAGTGATCAGAGTCACGACCGGTGTGCTGCGCAGTATGCGTCCGAACCTTACCGGCGTCCCGTTGTCCGCACTCATGACTGTCCCATCAGCGCTTCGATCTCGGCCACCCGCGTTGGCAGCGCCGCGGTCAGGACTTCGAAGCCCTCCGGCGTCACCAGAATGTCATCTTCAATGCGGATGCCCGTGCCCCTGAGCTCTGCCGAGACCTTGCTCTCGGCTGCGGGGAGGTACAAACCCGGCTCGATGGTCAGGACCATGCCCGGCTCCAAGGATCGCGGCCCGGACCGAAACGTATACGCGCCGACATCGTGAACCTCGAGCCCAAGCCAGTGCGAGGTTTTGTGCGGAATGTAGGTCTTGCAATTCGCCGGCTCGGACGCTTGAGGATCTGCGTTTGGCTCGACCGCGCCGAGGTCTCGCAGCACTTCGATCAGTTGGTGCTGCGCCGCGTCATGGATCTGATCGATGGTGGCGCCCGGGCGCACTGCGGCTACGGCGGCGTCATGCGCGCGCAGTACGCCATCGTACAAGTCGCGTTGTGCTGCGGAAAAGCGGCCATTCACCGGGAAGGTCCGGGATATGTCCCCGCAATAGCCGCGATAGCGGGCCCCCGCATCGATCAACAGAAGCTCACCCGCCTGCATGACCTGGTCGTTCGAGATGTAATGCAGAACGGTAGCGTTGGCGCCGGAGGCGATAATGCTCGGGAACGCGCTGCCATCCGCACCCTGTGCCCGGAACTCCGCCTCGATCGCGGCCTCGATCTGCCATTCGCCAATGCCGGGCTTGATCAGGCCGGCCGCGCGGCAGAAACCGTCGACGGAAAGGCGGGCTGCCTGCCGCAGCATTGTAATCTCGTGCTGATCCTTGATGATACGCAGCTCATCGAGCAGCAAACCGGGATCGATCAGGGTGTGCGCACCTTTGCCTGTACGTGCACGCGATCGTCGCCCATGCTCGAGTACTCGCCGAATCGCGCCTTCAACATTCGGGCGGGTCGCATCCAGGCGTGCGTAAACCACATCGATATCAGTCAGCAGGGTGGGCAATCGCTCGCCCAGCTCGGCAATCGGATACGCGGCTGCTGCGCCAAATTGCGCGACGGCCGCTTCTGTGCCCCCGCGCATTCCGGTCCACTGCTCGCGCGCCGGATCGCGCGGCCGCACAAACAGCGTAAACGGCTGCTCGTCCTTGCCCGGAACGAATACGGCGACCGCTTCGGGCTCGGCGTATCCGGTCAGATACAACAACTCCGCATCGCGCACATAGCGAAGCTCGGTGTCACGGCCAATCACGATCTCAGGTGCGGCTGCCAGGATGAGCGCGCCCTCGGAACCGAGCAACTGAAACACGCGGTCCCGTCGTGCGCGATACGTGCCACGCAAATCTGCCGCTATCCCTGCAGGCGAATGTTCCATCGCAAACGGATGCTGGCACCGAGTATGAGGAGATAATCGCCGGGCGCTGGCCGATAGACACCCGACACATAATACGTGAGGAACGCGGTAACTCGGCCATCCGATGCGGGCGGCAGCCAGTACGGCGGTATGCGAAGGCTGTCCGGCGGATCCCCCGGGCCGCTGATCCGGAAACTGCTCTCATTGGTCGCGAGTTCCAGAAACCACTGCCGGATCTGTGGTGCCGGCTGGGACAATCCTGACTGATGCGAAACCCGCAGTACTAACTCGGAGCCGCGCGCTACAATCACGGAATCGCCGTCGACGCGGCTCAATCCATACCACTGAAATACCGGCGGCACCGCGCCGACATCCGACACACCTGGAACGGCGATCGTGAGCGGGCGTGAGAACGCGACCGGATCAGCGAGCTGTGCCGGAAATGCGTAGCGCCTGGTACCGTTGCCGGCGACCGAATTGGGCGGGACCAACAGAGTTGAAACGCGGATCGTGTCATTCCTGACGGTCCGCCGAAATCCGTCGAGAGTCAGGCCCGGAGCCAGACTGCCATCCAGACGAAACGTGCCGGTCTCATCCACATAGATGTTGGCTTGAAATACTGCGGGCGCGCCGGACTCCGGCAGATCGGGCGTCAGGAAATCGAATTCCACACAACCGGCGAGCAGAGCCGCGCCGAGAAAAACGGAAGCGCGCGCGAGTCGCTTCAACGCGAGAGGTAGATGGCCTCGAGCTCCCACGGCCGATCTGCGTGACGTTTGAAGAGCTGACTCATGATGGCGAGCACATCGGAGCTGACATTGAAGTCTGCGTGTCGCGCTATGCGATCGCCGTAGGGCACATGACCGAACAGCCAGACTTCCGCAGGCTCGATGAGTGTGTGAAAAATCTGGTCCTCCTGCTCGACGTGCACTCGCTCATGGGCAAGCACTCGTTCGAGGAAGGGCGTGCCCCAGGCGGGCACGTAACTGCGAAGAATGGTCGCCGCCGGCGTGATGCCGCCGGCGTGCAGCCGATTGGCTCGAAAGACGATGAGTTTGTTGCGGGTCCGAAAGACCGGGGCACCCGCGGAAAGTGACACCCTGGTCTCGAACTCGAGTTCCGGCTCCGAGATCGCGTACGCCAGCCAGAGTGAGCCCATCACATCGAGGCTGGCATCGATCGGACGGCGCCCCTTGGGCCGAACCTGCACTCGCACAGGCCCCAGTGGGAACACCAGGGTCTCCAAGGTAGGCCGGGCTTCACTTGCATTGCGCACGATCGACGAGCCGACTGCGGCGACTTCCCGACCGATGAAACCAGCGCCCTGAAATCGGCGGCTGGCTACGCGTTTGCCGAAATAGGTGACCGACCCGCCCAGTGCGCCCCGGGTGAACCCATCCTTGAACGAGCCGCCTCGCAATTCCTGGAAGAGCCCGGCCGTCAGGCCGCCGAACAACGCGTTCACGCCCAGCATGCCGGCCTGCGCGCCCCAGCTGGGCGCGCGCACTCCGTAGGTGATCGTATCGGGCGAAGGATCTCCGGGATTTTGCGCCGCCAATGCGTTGGGCAGCAGTGCCGTGATCGCGAGTACGGCCGCTGCCGCTCGAGCCATCAGCGCGGCGCGCTCTCGAGGATGGACGTTATCGCCGGAACCAGCGTGTCCCACGATGCGTCCGCCGTTTTGATCACGGTGATGAAATCGGCGACCATGAAAACACTGGTCACGCCGCCCAGCGCGAAGAGCGGCTCGGCCAGCGGGTCTCCGCGCGCCGCTTCCGCGCCGCCAATCGTCCGCGATGCGGATCCTTCCACAACTGGGCGGTCCAGCGAAAACTTCATCGCGTTGGGATTCGGGGTGCGCTGAACGTTCACGACCGGTTGGCTCATCCCCCATCTTGACCGGCGGATTGCGGTCGCGCAAGCTCGCACGGTAGGTTCCGCGCTCGACCCCCACCGGAGCTGAAGTTTCATGCACATCTTTCGCGAGCCGAAGATCACGCTGTTGGCTCGACAAGACTACATCGGCGCCTCACACGTACAATGGAAAAGCGACACCGAGGTGCCTGGTGAAACCGTCGCTGAGTTTGCCGGCCGCTTGTGTTATCTCAGCTTTGGTCCCGACGCCGGGTTCGAAGGCGGCCATAAACTGATTCCCGGCCGCACGACCAATCGCGAATACCTGACCAATATTTTGCGAACCCGTCATGGCAGCGTGCTCGAGCACGCGGTCTGGACCTTCCTGTTCGAGGGCGTCAGCCGCGCCCTCACGCACGAGCTGGTACGACATCGCCACCTGTCATACTCTCAGCTCAGCCAGCGCTATGTCGATGAGTCCGAAGTTGCTTTCGTGCTGCCCCCCGAGATCCCGCAGGAAGGGCCGGCCTTCGAGCTGTTCAAGGCCAGCTGCACACGGGCCAATGAGGATTATCGCACGCTGCTTTCGCTCATTGAGGAACAGGTCAAGGATGAGCCGTCCGCCACGCTGCGGCGTAAGCGCGCTCGTCAGACCGCGCGCAGCCTGTTACCCAACGCCGCCGAAACCAAGATCGTGGTAACCGGAAATGCCCGTGCCTGGCGCCATTTCATCGAGCTCCGCGGATCCGACGGCGCCGAAGCCGAAATCCGAATCCTGGCCGTCAGGCTGCTGCTCCTGCTGAAGGAGGAAGCGCCGCATTTGTTTGGTGATTATTCGTTGGTCGACAAGAATGGCGTGCAGGTTATTGAGACCGAGTATAGAAGCGTCTAACGAAGTGACGAATGAACGGACGAGCACGACTACGACCACGACTACGACTACGAGCACGGGCTCCAGCCATTGGGGTTTGAGCGTTGTTTCAACGCCGCAATGGTTGGAGCCCGTAAATCGTAGTCGTAGTCGTGGTCGTAGTCGTTCTCGTCCGTTAATTCACTACTTCTTGAGCGTCAATACTCTTCCCGGCTTCGCCCCCGTCAAAACCCCACCACGCAGCACAGCCTCTCCATTCACAACCACATGCTGAATCCCGACCGAATACTGATGCGGCTCCTCGTACGTGGCCTTGTCGGCAACCGTGTTCGGATCGAACACTGTGATATCGGCAAACATGCCCTCGGCGATCTTGCCGCGTTCGGGCTGCTTCATGCGCCAGGCCGGCAGTGACGTCATTTTGCGGATTGCCTCCTCGAGGGTCAGCACCTTCTTCTCGCGCACGTAGCGCCCCAGAACGCGCGGGAACGCGCCGTAGTTTCGCGGATGCGGATGACCCTGGCCTGGCACACCGATCGCGCCATCCGAGGAGATCATGGTGAATGGATGTTGCATGATGCGGCGCACGTCGGCTTCATCGGCGACGTGCCAGACGCCGCTCGCACCGCCGGCCAGCTGGATCTCGATCGCAAGTGCAACCGCGAAATCCATGGTCGGCTGCTGATTGCGCTCCCTGGCGATGTCGGCGAAGGTCTTGCCATTCCATTTCGGATTGGTGCCGTACGATGCCAGCCGAATCCTTGCCAGATCACCCCCGCCGCGCTCTTCGATGATGATCTCTTTGATACCCTGCTCGATGCGCGCTCGCGTCGGCGCATCGGCCAGACGCAGACGCAGCGAGTCGCGGCCGCCTGATTGCGCCCAGGCCGGAATCAACACACCCGTGCCGGTGGACGTCGCATCGTACGCGTACTGGTCAATCGTGACATCCAGACCGGCTTTGCGCGCCGAGTCGACCAGGGCCAGCGTGCGCACGCTCTGCCCCCACTGTGGCTGGCCCATCAGCTTGTGATGGGAAACCTGCGCCGGCATGCTCGCCTCGCGCGCGATCCGAATCACCTCGGCCACCGCGTCGATCGAGCCGGCACCTTCATCGCGAATGTGCGATGCGTAAATGCCGCCGTAGCCCGCCGCGACCCTAGCCAGCTCGATGACTTCCTCGGTGGTCGAGTAAATCGCAGGCACGTACCGGAGACCGCTCGACATGCCGATCGCGCCTTCACGCATCGCCACATCGATCATCTGCTTCATGCGATTCAACTCATCCGGTGTAGGCGCACGATTGGCGTTCCCCACGACCTGACTGCGTGCCGTGTTGAAGCCGGCAAAAAACGCGATGTTGGGCGCATGCCCACCGGTGCGCAAACGCTCCAGCGCCGGCGCGAATGGCCACGGCATCCCGCCATCCGGTGCGTACACCACGGTCGTGATGCCCTGCCTGAGCACGCTCTCGGCCAGTGGCCGCGCAGCGAGGTTGTCAACGTGCGCGTGGAAATCGATGAATCCCGGCGCGACGATCAGTCCGCCCGCATCGAGCACGGCTCGCGCCTGGCTGGCCGGTATATCGCCTCGAACGATGCGTGCAATGCGATCCCCCTGTATCGCAACATCAGCGCGATAACCAGCGCTGCCCGTGCCGTCGAGCACAGTGCCGCCGCGAATAACCAGATCGTATTGCGGCGTCTGTGCGCTGACCGGCGAGGCCAGCACGAGTCCAAGCAACCCAATTGCCCTCCATCGGGACATGGTATAACTCCTTGACTGTGTAGAACGGGGGTCCTGAAAATGAACCTGATTGACGAGAGGCGGCTTTCCCTCGGAACCCTGATCCGCGATCCCTGATCCCTGATCCCCGACTAGGCCGCCTCTCCTGATTCCATTTCGATCGGGATCGGACGGGCTTCGAATTCACGCTGGCAATCGACGCACAACCTCACCCACGGCACCAGATCCAATCGTTCGAATACTATCGACGAGTCGCAATTCGAACAAAGACCGTAGCGCTCCGGCTCCTTGTAGAGCGTTCGCAGCGCTTCATCAATGTCGATCAGAAATCGGCCTTCCTTGCTGAGCAGCAGAAAGCTTTGCTCCTGCTCCATCGTGTCGGTGCCTTCGTCCGCCAAATGCAGCGGGTAGGTCGTCAGGTCGCCGTCACCGCTAGTCGGCGACACACTGTCATCCAGCTGCCGCAGCGCCTTGATCACGCGCTCGCGTTCGCGCACCAACCGCTTCTCGAGATGCTCGAGCTCTTGCTTCGTCATGCTCCACAACCTGCGAGTAAATTGCTCATGCGCGTCGTACGCATTGCTAATGCTCCAAATAGCAACAACCGTTCCTGAACCGGCGCTAATTTCGGCGGACCTCTTCCATCGTATCTCGTCGCGGTGCCGGGAACGGAACCGGTCGCCCCAGCAAGCGCGGCTCCGTAATCCGCCGCGGCTCGCGCACCGCCGCAGTCGTATCACCCAGCGCGCGTCGTTGCGCGCGCCAGAATCGCAACGGCCCGCCACCAGTTTCATGGAAGAGTGCAGGCGGAAAACGGAATCCCGTGTCACGCGCGAGCGGCGCGCGCGTTTCGGGACGCGGCGTGGTGGTCGCGCCTGGTGCCGCCGGTTGAACGCTTGAAGGTTGGGTCGGCGCGGGCTGCGCGGCCGGCGGTTGACCCGCAGCCGTGTCGACGGCGCCCGGCATTGCACGCCAGAATCGCAGTGGCCCCGCATCTGTATCGCTGAACAATGCCGGGGGAAACTCGAACGCAGACGCGCTCGTACCGATCGTACCATCGGCGACGCGGTCGGCCGCCGCCAGCAGCTGACGCGGTGGCATCACGAATTCCGGAATCAGCATGCGCGCCTGGCGGCCGGCTTCAAAAACACCATCCGCGTCCTGATCCCACATTTCGAGCTCGATGACGCTATCGCGATTCAGATCGAACAGGTATTTCCGCGGAACGCCGCCGTTATACAGTACGAAAAAGCGACCACGATCCGCGGTTTCCCATAAGACGCTGTGCAATTCGACCGCGGAGCCCGGATCGCCACACGTGGTAGTGCGATCGCCGATGCGATGCAGATCGATCAGCTCTGGCATTGGGTACTCGGGTAGCTCGACCCGGGTGGCGAAGATCGGTGGTGTTGGCGCCGGCGCTTTTACCAGCAGGTTGGGGTCGACCTGCACGGTCAGCAGACCGGTCTGACGATCGCGCACACGCGCATCAAAAGAATAAAAGATGCGAACCAGTGACAGTGCCTCGGGATCGTGTGGTGGTGCCGGCATGAATTCGGGCACAGAATCCGCCAGAGCACCGCAGTAGTAACTGGGCAGCACCGGCTCGAGCCAGAGAGTATCGAGCATGGAAAGCACCCGAGGGACCTGCCCCGGCTCGATCCGCCCCGGCTCGATGTGGAACGAGTAACGGACCAGCGGATTGCCGATCACGGCCTGACCTTCGTAGGCCTGACCGGCGGTGTTCGCCACACGGAACTTGCCGGGCACGCTCAACGAGAGGCGCAGCGGCGTGGCTGCCCGCGCGCCCTGATTGTGGACCGCGAGAACCAGCGGGAAACGCGCCGGTACATCGGGTTGCGGCGGTGCGGTGTCCGCCCAGCTCGAGGGAATACCGACCACTTCCCGAAACTGACCATCGCCGCCCAGCGCGACCAGCTTCAGCTCTGGAGGCAACGGACGGAACGGACCGATCCAGAACGCTCCACCGACCAGCGTGCCGATCACGAGGAACAAAATGATCCAGCCGCGGGGAACCTTGTAGCCGACGTTTTGCCGTCCGCGCCGCATCTACGCCTTCACGTACTTGAGACCACTTCCGGTGTTGAACAACACCACTTCGTCCTCCGGCTTGATGTGTCCCTGCTCGAGCAGCGGTGGGAGAGCTGCCGATGTCGCGCCGCCTTCGGGCGCGGCGAAGATGCCGGTCAGCCGGCCCATCAATGCCACGTGCTCGGCCATCTGCTCATCGCTTACGGCAATGCTCGCACCGCCGGATTCGCGCACCGCACGCAGGATCAGGAAATCGCCAACCGCCCTTGGGACGCGGAGGCCTGAAGCGTAGGTATGTGCGTTCTCCCACATGGTTGCGGTCTGCGCCCCTTCTTCCCAGGCCCGCACCATCGGTGCGCAGCCGGTTGCCTGTACCACGACCATGCGGGGACGCTCACTTCCGATCCAGCCCAGCTCCTCCATTTCCGCAAATGCTTTCCACATGCCGATCAAGCCAGTCCCGCCGCCGGTCGGATACACAATCACATCAGGCAGGCGACCCCCGAGTTGCTCGAACAGCTCGTAGCCCATCGTCTTCTTGCCCTCGACGCGGTACGGCTCCTTCAGGGTCGAAAGATCGAACCAGCCATGTTCGCGCGCGCCCGCGGCGACCTTCGCACCCGCGTCCGTAATCAAGCCATCGATCAATGAGAGGTCGGCGCCCAGCGCGCGGATCTCTTCGATGATCGGGACCGGTGTGTCTTTCGGCACGACGATGTGTACGGGCAATCCCGCCGCTGCGGCATAGGCAGCCGCGGCCGAACCCGCGTTTCCCGCCGATGGAATGGCCAGCTCGGTGACTCCCAGCTCCCACGCACGCGCAACGGCCATCACCAGGCCGCGCGCCTTGAAACTGCCGGTTGGATTCTGGCCTTCATCCTTGATCCACAGTTTTCGCACGCCGAGCACACTTGCGAGCCGTGCGGCGTCCAGCAGCGGCGTGAATCCTTCCCCCAGGGAAAGCGCAAACCTGCGATCGCGTACCGGCAGAACTTCTGCATAGCGCCAAAGCGTTGGCTCACGTCCAATCAATCGATCGGGCGTGAAGTGTTTGCGCAGTGCAGCGAGATCGTATTGCGCGAGCAGCGGCCGCTCACAACATGGTGAGAGCCGCTGCAGTTGTTCACTCGGATAGGTCTGGCCACACCAGCCACAGCTCAGGTGCGTGGCACCACCGTTCGTAGTCATCCGGCCATAATCGCACGTAAGCGGTGGCACCGGGAGGGGATGTTCAGATCGCGTCCGGCATGCGCTTGCCCGGCCGACCATAGAAATCGCCACCAATTGGCCGCGATTTCCGATACGCCGTCTGCAAACCGTCCTCAGTCATGCTGTTGAGCGCGCCGCGTTGTACCGACAGCCGACGCGGTGGACGCGGCGCCGCCGTGCGGAATTCGAGAATCTCGGTGTCCGGTTCATCGGTCGCCTCACTCGCAACTACGCGCACTTCCCAGGTGCAGCCATCAGCGTCCAGTGTTCGCCACATAAACCCTCGTTCGAAACGAAGAATCGCAGCCGGAAACCGACCGCCCGACAGCTCATTTCAGGTAGACGTTGCAGGGAACGATTCGCCACCGGCCGGCTGCAGTCCAGCAGATTGTGCTTGGGCGGTCTCAGGATCATGGCCTGCCGAACCGGTGCTGGGGAGGCAAATACCATGCGCGAGCAACCTTCCCTGGGAGGATGGCATCACACACAGCGGCAACACCATACGCGCGGAGACCATGACCGATCTGGAGCTGATCAGGCAGGCGCAGGACGGCGATGCATTCGCGATTCGCGAGCTGTATCGCCAGCACTCCGGCCGCATGTATTCCGTGGTCCGCCGGTTGGCTGGCGATGACGCATTGGCCGAAGACTGGGCGCAGGAAGCCTGGGTCCGGGTGTTCCGGGCTTTGCCCGGTTTCCGCGGTGAGAGCCGTTTCACTACCTGGCTGCATCGGATCGCGGTCAACAGCGCGTTGCACGGCCGGCGCTGGCGGGAACGACGGTCTCGCCATGAAACGACCATGCCCGCTGGCATGCCGGAGGGCAGCAGCCAGGACCAGACCGTTCTGCGGCTGCGGCTCGAGAAAGCACTCGAGAAGCTGCCAGACCGCATGAGACAGGTGCTCGTGCTGCACGACGTCGAAGGCTACACCCACCAAGAGATTGGTGAGTTCCTGGGCGTCACGCCCGGCACGTCCAAGAGTCAACTGTTCAAAGCGCGCGCTCGCATGCGCGACTTCCTGCGGCCCGGCGAAAAAAAGTCGGGCCGCCCTAATGGAGAAGAAGTATGTCTCACTTGAGCATCGAAACCCTGGCGCGATTGATCGACGAAGTGCCATCCGCAGAGGAAGCGGCGCACCTCGATCGATGCGATGAGTGCAGGGCTGAGCTCGAAGGTTTGAAAGCGGATGCCGCCGCAATGGCCGGCCTCCCGGAGATCGAACCGCCTTCGACACAATGGCTGGCAGTTGAAAGCCGGCTCGCCGCCGAGGGCCTGTTGAGGCCGGCCACGCGGCACGCATCCCATCGCTGGTTCCGACCCCTGATGCAGGCGGCCGCAGCGATCGTGATTTTCGTGGTCGGCAGCTACACCGGATCGCTGCTCGGACTTCGCGCCGCAGATGACACGGCAACGGTTGCCAGCGCGGCCAGTGTACCCGTAACTGCGGATGCTGCCGCGGCCGCTGTGCGCGCTGCAGAGTCCTCATATCTCACCGCATTGACGCGCTACGCAGAGTTGGTGCAACGCGCTGATCCGGTCGACCCGCTGGCCCGGCTCGCCGCGCTCGAGAGTATCGTACTCACCACGAGGGCTGCTCTTGGCCAGTCACCCGCTGATCCCGTAATCAATGGCTATCACCTCACCGCCCTCGCGCAGCGCGATGCCACGATCAAACGGTTGGCATCGACGTCTTCGGCAGGGCAGACCTGGTTCTAAGGCAGGAGTGCAAGGATATGCGCAAGACTCATAGATGGATGCTCGTACTGCTGGCCGCTGCGTTGCTGCCGGCCCAACTCATCGCCCAGCGCGGCGCTACTCGCTCTGGCTGGCTCGGCGTTGGCTACAACGTGATGATCGAAAGACGCAACGACCTGACCAATATCAAGATCACCGTCAACGACGTCGTGCCCAACTCGCCGGCCGACCGCGCCGGCATCAGGCGCGGCGATCAGATCGTCCGTATCGACGGCCGCGAAATTTCCGCGGAGCGCTTCGAAGGCCTCGGCAACTCCGTGGAAGTCGGCGACACCATCCGCCTGACCATTGCGAGTGGCGACCGTGAACGCGATTACGCGCTCGTGGCTGCGCCGCGTCCATTGCAGTATACCGTCACCACTCCGGGGCAGCGTTTCGGGCGCACCATTTTCATGATGCCGGATTCCGCCCACAGATTTGCCCGGATCTTCATGGACTCGATGAAGATTTCGCTCGACAGCATGTTTACTGATTCACTCTTCCTGCGTCGGCTGCCGGGTTTCCGTTTCGACATGAGGATGGACACGCTGGTCAGCGGCGGATTCTTCCGAGTCTTTGGTGACTCGGCTCGCACGTTCAACCTCCAGCTGCGCCGCACCGGCGATGTATTTGACTTCCCGCATTTCGAGATGCTCGGCATGCGTTCGGTCGCCGGAGCCGAATTCGAACCGATCACGCCCGGCCTGGCGAAGCTGACCAAAGTCAGTGAAGGGCTGATTGTATTGAGAGTCGGGCCGGATACACCCGCGGCACGTGCAGGACTGGAAGCCGGTGACGTGTTGACCCGTGTGGATGGCCGTTCGGTCAATGAAGTCGCGGACCTGCGCAGTGCGCTCTCCGGTGGCAGTGGAGCACTCAGGCTCGAGGTAGTGCGCGACGGCAAGGCCCGTACGCTGGAGCTCGATCGCGGGCGGATACGCAGGTAGCGACGAGCGACGAGCGACGAGCAACTGCTTGGCCAGGGGCGCGCGCTCGTTCAGATCGCCGCAGATGTACGCGGGCCCGCGTTTGGTTAGGGTGATCCCTTTGAACGTGGGCCCGTCGCCGCTGTAGCTCGTCGCTCGTCGCTCCTCGCTCGTCACTCCTTGCTCGTCGCTCCTCGCTCGTCGCTGTATTAGTTTCCCGCCCCATGGCCACACCACGCACAATCGCGCCGGACTCCTTTTCCGTTGCACCTGAACTGCTCGGCAAACCGCTGGCGAGTCCTTCGCGTCGTGCCACGGCCATGCTGGTCGATCTGATCCTGCTGGCAATCCTGATTCGAATCGGCGGTGGCGCGTTTCTCGGACTGGCCGCCGCTTTCGTGCTACTGCGCGCGGCCAATCGCTTCGGTACCGATCGCCTGCTACCGCGCTGGACCCGCACGTCGGCCCGGGTTTTTGCCGCAGTTTTGATCTTCATTGCCGCGATCCAGATCTGGCAGGGTGCCACCAATCGCGAATCCGACGATGAACCGCAAGCAGTTGAGGGGAATGGTGACCAGGAGGTTAGCTTCAGCACCGGCGATCTGAATCTGGGCATTGGGGAGGGGATCGCATTGACCCGACTGGCCGTCGGGCTGCGTGCTGAAGAAGACGCAGCGGCGGCTCGCCAGACTGCCGATAGCATCGTGCGCATGCTCAAGCGCTCCGGTGCCGACGCCGACCAAATGGAAGGCATGCGCCACGCCGCGCACGAGTTCGCCAACTCGGACGAGAATGATCTGGCCCGCGCCGCGATCGACAGTGCATTCGGAGCTCCGATACGCGCGGGCGAGAGTCACCCCGATTCGCTGGTCGTGCAGCTTGCGTCCGCAATTCAGCACGGCGATTCGATTCGCGCCGATAGCCTGCGTGCGGGCCTGCGCACTGTGCTGGCCGGCCCGGAGCTTCGCGAGTTACGCGCTACCATCGCGCGTAAAGAAAAGGAGCTATCCGAAGTCAAAGACCGCGTTGAGCAGTTGGAAGGGAACACCATGCGCTCCGCGGTGGCCGGCGTGTTCGATGATCTTGGCCTTGGCTTCGGCTGGTTCGCGGTCTATTTCACCGGCTTCCTGGTCGTCCTGCGCGGACAGACACCAGGAAAGAAGTTGGTGGGCATTCGCGTTGTTAGACTCGATGCCAAACCCATCACCTGGTGGATCGCTTTCGAACGATTCGGCGGTTACGCAGCATCCTTTACGCTCGGCCTGCTCGGCTTCATCCAGATCCTCTGGGACCGCAACCGGCAGGGTCTGCACGATAAAGCCATCGAAACCGTCGTCATCCGACTAGCCGACACTCGCTAGAACACGATTCGCCGCCGCCGCGCCACTGCGCACGGCACCCTCAACCGTCGGCGCCACCAGGTAATCCCCCGCCAGCGCACAACGTGCTGGCACCACTTCCGGCTTGAACGATCTCAGGTGTTTGACGTAGCCCGGATAGAAAATCGTATAGCCTTCCGGAAACGCCGTCATCCGTGCGCGTACGACCAGGCTGCGCACGCCCGGAATTACGCGTTCGACCATCGGCAAGCATCGTTCGAGCAGTGCAGGTGGTTCCAGCGCGGACAACACCGTGGCCTGTTCCGGCGCGGGGATCACGACCAACGCGCTCTTGCCCGGCGGAACCAGCCCCCTGACCTTGCGCTCCTGCATGCAGATCGCGACCACCGGTCCGCGCTCATCGCCGCGCGGAATCGAAAGGCCGAAGTAATCCACCGGTACCGACTCCTTGAGCACCAGTGCAAGTGTGCAGGTCGGCGTGGCGCGGACACCAGTCAACCAGGGCGCTACGGCGGACTCTGCCAGCAATCGCTGCGCTTCAACCGCCGGGACCGCGATGATTACCGCATCAAAACGCTCAGCGCCACGCCCGGCTTCGAGCGTGATCCCGTACCCCGACCAGTTCAAACGTTCGATGCGTGTGTCGTATCGGAGAATCGCACCGCGCTCGCGCACGCCGGCGGCAACGGCTGCGGCCAGGCGTCCCATGCCATCCCGCGCCGCGTACACGGCCACGTCCAGGCCGACTCGCGCCAACGCGTGATACACGGCCGCGCTGGTCTCCTCGGGTGCACTGCCGTAATACGCGCCCAGCAGCGGGTAAGCGAGCAGGTCGACGAAGTCGTGCCCCAGCTCGCGCTCACCCCACGCCGCAATCGACTCCGTGTCGAGCTCGACCCCGCCGGTTTTCACCAGCTCATGTAAATCCAGGCGCATCGCATGGCGGGTGAGAAACGGCAGATACTTCCCCGCGAGCTTCAGTTTGAGCGTGGTCGGCAACGCATTCGACGTGATCATGCTCGCGACCGAACCGTACGTCAGCGGATTGGCTCGGCCGCGCCGCCACACCGCATCGCGTCCTGGAGATCGCACTACCTGATCTCCCGCTCCAGCCGCACGAGCCAGCTCGAACCAGGACGTGTAATTCGAACCGAACAGCTGCACGCCCGCGTCGAAGCGCACGCCCTCCAGCTCATCCGTCCGGAGCCGCCCGCCGGCTTCGCTGCGCCGCTCGTACAACGTGACCGTACAGCCCGCGGCCAATAACCTCCATGCGGCACTCAGACCCGCCGCGCCCGCTCCGATCACCGCGACCGTTTTGGGACCGCTCTTCACGTCGCCACTTCACCAGTACGCAAATGCATGGGTGCTCGAATCAACACTTCATTTCGAGTCCCGCAAGCCGGGATGGATCGTTCCCAATGAAAAAGCCCGCCTTTCGGCGGGCCTGATTCACTCCACTGACTCGTCTGGTTTTTACGCCGTGGCCCGCCCGTACGGGAGCTGCGGCACCGGTCGGACCTTGCCACCCCAGATAAAGGCAAAAATCGATGGCCGCGGCAACGGGCCGAAGCTGTCTCGTATCACAATACCCGGGGCGTCGCCCACTGTCTTCGGCTCGCCCGCAGCTTCCAAATCCGTTTCCATGAATCGCTCCATCTGAGACCTCGACACCTTCGCGTACACACAGCGTGAAAGCACCGATCATACCAATTGTCGCGATTCAGTTATGTGATTGATACCAAATAATTTACGAGGTTAACTCGCTTTTTTTACGCGGCCCTGCGTACTCTTCCGAGGACGCTTGGTCGTGTCAGTTCGACACGGCTTTGACCATTGCTTGTAGTCCGGCAGGCTCAGCCGCTGGAAGAGCAATGCGTCCACCGCATCGCACAGGAGGATCTCGGTGAGGGGGTATTGGCCGTCCGGCGAATCGAAGAGTGTGTTCACGGCTTCGTCGGCCAGGGCGAGCAATTCATCGCGGGTCAGGCTGGCTTTGTACTCCTCGATCTGCTCTTCGAGCCAGGCGAGGTAGAGCTGACGAGGGGTGTCGGTAGGTGCAGTCATTGAGGGAAAACACTATGACAAGTCTGTGCACGACACAAGGTTCGCGTGTTCAGCGGGCTGCTCGTTCGCGTGTAGCATCGGCCACGACGATGCCATCGACGTGGGCGGCTTTGAGCCGTCGCACTTCCGCGACTGCGGCCGCGTGGGTCTCAAATCGTCCGACGCGCACACGTGCAAGAGCGCTTCCTTCGACGAATGCCACGCGTGCGTCATGGCCCGCGCGTCGAAGTTGCGCGGCGATCGTGTTTGCGCTGCGCAGTTCCCGAAACGCCGCGACTTGTATGGCGTACCGACTTTCTGCTTTGAGGGCGCGGGTCGTATCACGCTCAGGTGCGGAACGCGGTGGTTCCGTACGACGAACGACCGGATCTGGTACCGCTGCGCGTGGCGGTTCAGGCGCGGATCCGGAGCACGCACTCCGCTCTTCCGCTGCCAGCAAGCTCGCAATTTCAGCTGTGTTCTGCGCCGATTTGAGTGCTGTGCCCGCGGTTGTACAAGCGAGTGTGTTCTTGCCGGCAGCGATCTGCGCACGGGTGAGCCACAGGAACCCCTGTGATCGTGCGGCTGCTGAGGGATAGTCGTTGATCAATCGTTGCAGATACGTAACAGCACGCGGGGCATCACCGGATGCGAAGAAAGACTGTCCGACCCGCAGCAGAGCATCGGGTGCATCCCGCGTGGTTGGGAAGCTGAGTGCAATCGTGAGATACAGTTCCTGAGCCTTGGCCGCGTCGGTGGTGAGGCGAGCGGTGAGATACAATGCACGTGCTCGCTGCGAGGGCTCGGTCGATGCGGTTGTTGGGTTGGCCCGCTCCCACCCCGCCAGCGCTGCTCGCGCCGGTTCATACTGACCGGCGATCAGCAATGAGTCCGCGCGCTGCAGCAGATTTTGCTGGGCTGCCACCGGTGCCGCGGACAACAAGAACAGCAATGCCGCTCGCGTCGTCATGCGGCCGCATTGGTTGCACGGGATTGCAGGCGCAGGAGCAGCTCCTCGAGCACCTGTGTGTCGGACAGCGGCGTAGACTTGAGCAAGCGATCCGCGCGCAGGAGGTCTTCCAGCGCCTCGTCGAGAGCGCGCGTGGACCAGCCGCGGGTCTGCTTCATGATGCGCGCAGCGAGCCATTTCTGGTGGGGTGGCAGGGCCTCTTCCAGCGCGCGCTGACCGCCGGCGGTGGCGATCGCGATTCGAAGGATTTGGGCACCGAGTCCGATCGTGAGGCCCACTCCATTCTCGCCTGCGTCGAGCAGCGCAGGCAGCGCAACACGCGCTTCGCGAAACTTGCGGTCACCCACCTGGTCGAACCATTCCCAGCGGCTCACTCGGGGTATCCTGCCCACCAGCGAACGGACGTCGTCGCTCGTGATACGCTGGCGTTCGCCTGCATACTCGCCCAGCTTGGCCAGTTCCTGATTCAGGACTCCGAGTTCGGATCCGATCGCCGACGCGAGCAAGCGCGCAGCGTCGATATCGAGCTGAATGCCACGGCCCTTTGCCCGTTCCATTAGCCAACCGGGCAGGTCCGCGTCGGAGAGCGCCGCGCAGTCGACTGGCTGCGCGGACTTTTTGAGCTTGTCGTAGAACTGGGCTCGGCCGGGTGGGATTTCCGCGGTCAGAATCAGGAGCAATCCGGGAAACGCTCGCTCCACCAGTTCCTCGAGAACCGTCCGCATGCGCGCGGACGTCCCCAGTGCCTGGACATCGCGCACTACAACGACTCGCCATTCAGCCATCATAGGCGGCGTCGCGATTACCGATGACAAGGTTTCCGCCGTCACTTCGGCGGCCCGCAGTTGATCGAAATTGAAATCGCGCGTGCCCGGATCGAGATGAGCTTCCACCAACGCCGCCGTTGCCTCCTCCTTCAGATACGCCTCATCACCGAAAACAAAAAACGCACCGCCCCGCCGTCCGGAGTGGAGCAGGCGGTACAGTGCGTCCGGTGTCAAAACTTTCATCGATTGGTGGCGGCTTGCACAAACGGGTTGGAGATCAGTCGCGGCGCGCTCGGCGCAAACTGGACCGGAGTCGGGTTGACCACCGGCGAGTAGTAAGATGGGTAGTCGATCCACCACAAAACAGTCGCACCCGGATCAGTCGGCGCGGTGGGCACGAGCGCGGGGGCTCCCACCGGGACAAATGACGCAGGCGTCAGGTTTACATCGGTCGTGAGTGGCCCGCTCCGGAGCTGCTCGAATTCCATCAGCCGTAACAGCGGGGTCAGAGCGATCACGGCCAGCACTGCCGCGACCACCAAGGCCGTTGCCGAACTCGCGACGATCGGCTGGCGCGGCGGCTCCGCTTCGAGGTTCATTAAACGCGCTTGCAGTCTTTCATGGAAATGTTCGGAAGGTTCGATCTCAGGCAGGTTGCGGGCGAGGATCAAACCCCGCCGCACGACTCGGTCGTAACGCTGGCAGCTTTTACACACCTGGATGTGCGTATCAAAGCGGCGCGCTTCCCGGACTGGCAGGCTGCCATCCAGATACTCGGCGTGTCCTTCTAACAAATCCCGGCAAGTCACCAGGTCTTCCACGTGCTGCAGTTCCGGCTTCAACCAAATCCTGTGGGTTGGGGAATGCGGAATCGTATCCAAACTACGGCGGTTTCTACTGTGAACCAGCGTTGGGGGTTCCCGATAGGGGCCAGGAGCCCTGGAGTCCTTGCCACCCTAGTCCTAGTCCTTAGTCCTAGTCCTACGCCGGCCTACCTCCTCCTCGCCGGCGCGATCAGGAGGAGGAAGGTTCTAGGACCAGGTGGAGGACTGAGGACGAGGACCAGGGCGCGTGTGGACTCATGCTGGATGAGGGAAAGGGCAGGACACCGTAGGTGAACTGCCCTTTGACGCTCGAGCATTTAACGTGGCTTGAGGACCACAAAGGAAGGTAGCTCGTTTTTGCGTCTGACCTGTGCAGGTGCATACTGCATGCCACACGGAGCTGCCACTTCCTGCAATCAGCTACCCATCTCGACCTGATCGATGCCCGCAGCCGTGATGCGGATGATGCCCTGCTTGTGATCATCTATGTGTATGTATTGCTTCTCCTCCAGGTATTCGATCGTACGCAGGGCATCGGCTGCGGGCATTTCCATTTCGCTGGCGATGTCGAATGCACTCACGAACTGGCTGACACTCGCGTCCACCTTTTCGTACAACCGAGTCATGAATTCAGCGCGGCGTTGTCGGCGCTGAGCGAAGCCGGATGTTTCCTTGCGATTGGATTTGCTCATGGCAGGAAGCTAGCAAAAAAACGCCGGCCGGAGAAAACACCCGCCGGCGGCGTTGCAGAAACTGTGACGCTGCTAATCCAGCAAGGGCCCGATGATCTGAGCGAAGTTGTTACGCGCACGGTTCAGCCGGCTTTTTACCGTGCCCAGGTTGACGCCCGTAACCTCGGCGATCTCTTCATAGGTCTTTCCTTCCATCTCACGCAGAACGAAAACCTGGCGGTGATGTTCAGGCAACTGGCTAACTGCGTTATCGATCATGGCCTTGAGCTGCCGTCTGCGGTACAGATCGTCCGGCCGGTACGTGTTGTCCTCCCACTCGAGCGGACGGTGGTCGGCGTCCCAGTTCTTCTTGATGGTCTGGAACAGGACCAATGGATTGCGCGAACGGTTACGCAGCTCGTTCTTGGCCAGGTTACCCGCGATGGTATAGGCCCAGGTCGAGAACTTCTTGGTCTGGTCGAAGCGGTGCAGGTGACGATACACCCGCACAAACGTTTCCTGAACCAGGTCCTCGGCGCGATCCCGATCACCGATCGTCCGGTAGATGAAGTTCAGCAACCGCACGTGGTAGCGCTTGACCAGCTCATTGAACGCCCGTTTCTCGCCAGCCAGGAACTCGGCGACAATCGAGCTGTCGTCGAGCAGCGCGAGCTGTTGGGACTTGCTGAGCGCCAGATTATTCAGCGTTCCGCGAATCATGAGTTCCACCTGCCAAAGGACGCCGGTCGGCCTGCCGCATAGCGCGAGCAGAGTCGCCAGGCACCTAGTGAAATGGCAGGTTCCACACCCTCTTGGCCGCCGCTCCACCCCAGTGGCCGAAACGGTTGGTATGCATGGACTTCCGGCAATTATTGCAGGCGGGAGAAGGGCTATCCCGAGTTTTTGCCGTCACCTTTTCAGGACGAGTCAGTGGGAATGCTGACCCAACCGTGTGACGTGTCGTGACAGCTCAACCCATGAAGAAGCCGGCCACGAAGAGAAGCGTACAAATGGTCTTGCCGTCGGTGATTTCACCGGAACGAATTGTCTCGAGCGCTTCGGACATCGTGAGCACGACCGGTTCGACGAACTCATCGAGGTCGAGCCTGGTCGACCCAGTGGTGAGGTCGGTTGCCAGGTAGAGCCGGATTTTTTCATCGGTAAAACCGGGCGTCGTGTAGATACTGGTGAGATACGTGAGTTTTCCGGCGACGAGTCCGGTTTCTTCTTCCAGCTCTCGCCGGGCGCAATCCTCCCAGTCTTCGCCTTCCTGGTCGGGCCGGCCGGCCGGTACTTCGAGCATGTATCCGCCGGAAGCGTATCGATACTGCCGGATGAGCATGACCTGCGGATCATCACCAGCCGGATCACTCATGACGGGCAAAATGGCCGATGCTCCAGAATGCCGGATGAACTCCAGCTGACCGACGCTACCATCCGGGAATCGCACGGTGTCGATCGACAGGTTCACGATGCGACCGGAATGTACCGGGCGTCTGGAGATGAGTCCGGGCTGGGCGTCGGCTTCACTCATTGGCCGAGTGCACTTCGACCGGACCGATGCCGAGCGATTTCAATGGTTCCTCGATTCCACCGGGATCTCCGACCACGACGTACGTGAATAGGACTCGCTTGATGTGCTGGCGTCCGGCCCGGAGCGCGTCCTCCCGCGTGACCGCGGCAATCCGACTTCGGTAGGTCGCGAAGTAATCGTCGGACAAGCCATAGACAAAGAGCTCACTTAGCTTGCCGGCCAGCTGGTCCGTGGTCTGCAGCTCGAGCGGCATGATCCCGGTGAGGTAGTCAATCGTATTCTGCAGCTCTTCTTCGGTTGGGCCATCGGCGCTGAGCAAATCCACCTCGCGCAGCGTCTCCTCGATCGCCCGGGCAGTCACTTCACTCGCGACCGCGGTCGAAATGATGAATGGGCCGGGACCGCGCCGGAAAGCGAACTGACTGCGCACACCGTATGTGAAACCCTGTTTTTCACGAAGATTCAGGTTCAGGCGGCTGGTAAACGCGCCGCCCAGAATCGAATTGACGACCTGCAGCGCAAAGTAATCCGGGTCAGCGCGGGAAGGACCGGCGTGACCGAGCCGGATCTCTGACTGGACCGATCCAGTGCGATCGATAATGTGCACGCGTGCCGAGGTCACCGATGGACCATAATTGGGCGCGCTGACCGGCGCGGGCTGGGAAGACCAGCGCGACAGACATTCGTGGGCAGTGTCGATGGCTGCACCATCCAGTGCACCAACCAGGATCAACGCCGCCTTGCCGGGCGCGTAGCGATCGTGGTAGAACGAGCGCACGTCGCCAACGGTCAAACGCTGAACGGTTTCGACGCTGCCGAGGGCGGACCGACCATAAACGGATTCGGATCCATACATGAACCGGATTGCCTGATCGGATGCAAGCGAGCGCGGATCGCTGCGGCGCTGTTCGATCTCACCGAGCTGCTCGGTGCGCACGCGCTTGACTTCCGCTTCCGGGAATCGGGCCTCGGTCACCATCTCGCAGAGCAGCGCGAGCGCCTGCGGCATCCGGTCGGTCGCCGCCGTCACTGAGATGGCAGTAGCGTCGAAGCCAGTGGAAACCTCGAGCTGGGCTCCGAGCAGCTCGAGCTCCCAACTGAGACGCTCGGCATCCTTGTGGGTCGTGCCTGCGTCGATCGTGTGTGCAACCAGGTGTGCGACGCCGCCCAGCTCGGCTGGCTCGCGAGTCACACCCGCATCGAGAACGATGCGCGCCGTAGCCAGCGGCACGGTGCCGTGCCGCGCGGTGAACAATTCCAGACCATTGGCCAGCCGGCTTCGTTGCACCTCTGGAAATGTGAATGGATGTACTCGCGCGGGGGCCGGTGCCTGAGAACGATCGAGCGTGCTCATTCGCCGACCTTGGGTACGTAAACCAGCACGACCCGATTGTCACTGCCCAGGTATTCGTCGGCAAAACCGCGTACGTCGCCCGCGGTCACCTGCCGAATTCGATTCAGCTCGGTGTTGATGCGGCCCGGGTCACCGAAAAGCGTTTCGTACATGGATAACGCGTCCGCTCTTTCTTCTACTTGCTGCAAATCCATCAGGCGGCTGGCCTCGATCAGGTGAATGGCCCGCTCGACATCCTGAGCGTCGACCTGTTCGAGCTTCGCGGTAGCATCCCGCAACGCCTTCTCGAGACGCTCGGCCGTTGTTCCCGGATTTGCCGTGGTCCAGGTCACCATGACGGCCGCGCCCAGCACGATCGGAAACGGAAACGCGAAGACATCCTGCGCGAGGCCGCTGCGGACCAGCTCGCGATAGAGCAACGCACTCTTGCCATCACCCAGCACGTGCGCGGCCACGATAGCCGGATAAAACGCGTCGCTGCCATACGGCGCAATACGATACGATGCGTAGATCCGCGGCAGTGTGATGTCCTGCTCGATTACTTCGCGCCTGGCTTCGCCCAGCTTCGATGGCACCTCGATCCTGCCGGGCAGGGGCGGAATCTCCGGACCGCGCGGCAAGGTACCGAAATACCGCGCGATCAATTCGCGCGCGCTAACCGGATCGAAATCTCCACAGAGCGTGAGTACCGCATTGTTGGGTGCATAGTAGGTGCGGAAGAACTGCTCGACGTCCTGCAGGCTGGCGGCGTCGAGGTCTTCCATGGAACCGATGACCGAATGGTGATACGGGTGCTCGGGCGGGTAGAGCAGCGCCTGTACGCGCTCATCCCAGTCGCCATACGGCTGGTTGTCGACGCGCCAGCGCCGCTCGTTCTTCACGACATCGCGCTGGTTGTCCAGTTTCTCCTGCGTCATCGCTGGTAACAGGTAGCCCAGCCGATCGGATTCCAGCCAGAGCGCAAGCTCGAGATAATGACTGGGTACGGTCTCGTAATAATTCGTGCGGTCCAGCCAGGTAGAACCGTTCAGCGAGCCCCCGGCTTTTTCGATATAGGCGAAATGCGCAGTCTCCGGCACGTTGGCGGAGCCTTGAAACATCATGTGTTCGAAGAGGTGGGCAAAACCGGTGCGTCCTGGCCGTTCGTTCTTCGAGCCGACGTTGTACCAAAGGTTCACCGCTACGACCGGACTCGTCGGATCGCGCGAGAAAATCACGCGCAATCCGTTGTCCAGCGTGAATCGTTCAAATTGGATGTCGAGCTCCAGACTCACTCCGCCTCCCATACGTCAATCGGACCGAGCCCGATCGCCTCGATCGGCTCGTGTACTCGGGCGCGATCTCCCACCACCACAATCGCCAGCTGTTCAGGCCGCAAGTGCCGTTGCGCGACCGCGCTCACAGCTGCGCGGCTGACCTCCGCGATTTGCACCGGATACTCCTGCAGATAAGAGTCTGGCAGATCGTAAAGCGCGAGCTCCGCGAGATGCGCGGCGATCTCACTCGTAGTCTCGAAGTGCCGCATGAATCCGAGCGCCAGGTATTGGCGCGCCCGTTCGATCTCCTCGGTCGTGACCGGTTCTTCCCGGATGCGGTCGATTTCGTGCACTGTAATTGCGATGGTCTCCGCAGTATGGTCGGTGAAGACCGCAGCACCAGCTGAGAACAGACCACCGTTTCGCCGCAGCGCCAGCGTCGAGTTGGCGCCATAGGTGAAGCCTTTGCGTTCGCGCAGCGTCATGTTCAGGCGCGACTTGAACGAGCCGCCCAGAATTGTATTCAGTACCTGCAATGCGTAGTAATCTGGCGTACCGCGCGACGGTCCAACATGACCCACGCGCACTTCGGACTGCGCCGCGCCCGGCTTGTCCACCAGCTTGGTGGCCCGCGGGCGAGTGACAACTCCCGACCAGTCGCGCTCCGGCACCGCGGCCCGCAACCATTGGCCAAATGTCTTCTCGGCCAGGTTCAGTGCTCGATCCGGAGTGATATCACCTACAATTACCAGGTGTGCATTCGACGGTACGAATCCACTCGCGTAATACTCGAGCAGGCTGGACCGATCCAGGGAGGCCACAGTCGCCGCAGTTCCCGACAAGGGTTTCCCGAACGGGTGATCGTCTCCGAAGACAACACGATTCAGAGTTTTGACCGCGACCAGGCGCGGCTCATCGCGCTCCTGTGCCAACTGGTGCAGCCGCTCCTGGTGTTTGCGCCGGAATTCGTCTTCAGGAAAGCGCGGACGAAGCACGATTTCACCCAGCAGATCCAGCATCTCAGCGAGCCGTCCACTGAGACCGTGACAGGATGCGAAGCACGCGTCCCAGCCCGCGCGCAGTTCCAGGTCTGCGCCCAACAGCTCGACCTGATCGGATATTTCGAGCGCGCTATAACGATCGGTGCCCTCGTCGACCAGCTCGGCAGTCAGGCTGGCACGTCCAGACTTTGCCGGTGCATCGAGCACGGCGCCGCCCCGGACGACCAGCTGCACGTCGATCACCGGCAGCCCGCTCTTGGTGACCACGAGCAAATCGAGGCCGTTGGCCAGACGCATGCGAGAAATCCTGGGCGGCGCGAACGGTCGTAAAGCACCCACGCGTGGTGCTGTGATTACGGTCATGCGCTCACCAACAGGGGACTGGTCCTGGCGCGCGGCAGCACGGTCAAAGTGATCGCGGACGCATCCAGGAGTGTAGTATGCGCAGCCTGCATCACCGCATCGGGCTCGATGCGGCGGTACCGATCCAGGTCACGCTGCACACCATCCGGGTCATTCAGGTAGAATGCATAGTGATTCAGCCGGTCAGCTCGCCCGCCGAAACCGCCCACGGTCTGCAGTGAATCCACGAGGGAAGTCTCGAAGCGATTCACGGCGCGCTGCACTTCGATGCGCTCGAGATCCCGCGCGGCAGCGCGCAGCTCCGACCACACTGCCTCCACCAGCCGGTCGAGCTCGATGCCGGGGCGCGCGGTTACGACCACATTGAAGGTCGACCCGAGCAGTGCGCTGCTCTGGAACGCCTGGACATCCTGTGCCCACTCGTTCTGGTAGACCAGCGATCGATACAGGCGTGCATTCTTGCCCTGCGACATCGCCGCGCCCAGAACGTCGAGCTCCGCATCACCGGTTTCGAACATGGCCGGTGAGTGCCACGCGATGTAAACGCGTGGCAGGTGCACGTCATCCTCCAGACTCGAAGCCCGCGACGCTGACAACGCGGGAAGCGGTGCCGACACAGGGGCCGGCGGTGCTGCCGGCGGTATCGGTCCGAAATACTTTTCGGCCAGCTCGTGGATTTGTTGTGCGTCCACATCACCGGCGACGCAGAGGCTCGCGTTGTTGGGTACGTAGTACCGCCGGAAAAACGCGTTGACATCGGACAACGTGGCCGCGTCCAGGTCAGGCATCCAGCCGATGATCGGCCAGTGATACGGATGGGTGGAGGGATACAGCGCGGCGTGCATCGTTTCGAAGGCGAGACCATACGGCCGATTCTCATAACTCTGCCGTCGTTCGTTTTTCACGACATCGCGCTGTGCATCCAGCTTGGCCTGAGTCATTGCATCGGGCAGCGATCCCATGCGATCGGCCTCGAGAAAAAGCGCCAGCTCGCAGGCCGCCGAGGGAACGGTCTCCCAGTAATTCGTGCGATCGGTCGAGGTCGAGCCATTGTTGATGCCACCCACGACTTCGAGCAGTTCGTCGAATTGACCCTGCGGCACGTTCGCGGAGCCTTCGAACATCAAATGCTCGAATAGATGCGCGAATCCGGTACGGCCCGGCCGCTCATCCTTTGAGCCGACGCGGTACCACAGATTGACAGCGGCGATCGGCACCGAATGATCTTCATGGACGATCAGCTGCAGTCCATTGCGCAGCGTGAAACTTGAAAAAGGAAGCTGAATCTGCATTACCAGCCGGCCAGGAGTGCCGTAGCGGGGACCAGCATGCTCTCACGCAGCACGTAGCGCCAACGCTGAGCCGGCGTACGATCGATCGGACTTTCCGGTGCGGGTGATCGGTACGGCTTGATGCCTGCGCGCCGCGCCAGAATCTGGACGCGCAACATGTGGTAGGCATCGCTCACGACGATCGCGGTACTGAGTCCGCCATCCCGCATGAGCTCGGCCGCAGCCATGATCGATTCAGCGGAGGTAATGCCCTTCCCTTCAACCAGCACGGCGCTGGGTGCGATACCGGCACGCTCGACATAACGGCGCGCTACCTCGCCTTCGCTCACGGAGTCGCGCCGACCGATTCCACCGGTGACGATCAGAAACGGTGCCAGACCCTGGCGATGCAGATCGATCGCATGATCAAGGCGCGCTTTCAGCACCGGCGATGGTCTGCCGTTCCATTGCGCGGCACCCAGCACGAGGATCGCGTCGGCTTTGACTGGATTTGGACGTGCGCCGACGAGCAGGATGAGTGCAATGATGCCCAACCAGAGTGTAACCAGCAGAAGCACGAAGCCGGTTACCCAGCGCAGCCAGTTGGGCCATCGAACGGAAGACACCTTCCTCAGATCGGTTGCAGCAGCCGGTCATGCAACGCCGCGGGGCCGACGGTCTCGCGCAAATAGGCGGCCGCAGCATCGGCACCTTCTTCCATACGGTCGTTCGCTTCCTCGAGCAGTTCGGGATCCAGTGGTTCCTCGGCGTATTCGACTCTTGCCAGCGCCGTGGCGGCCGCATCATCCCAGCCTACGGCCGCCGCAGCGAGTGCACCCAGTACCTGTGCTTCCGCGTCATCCGGCCGCTCGGTTGCAGCCTGCAACAGAATCTCGGCCGCGGTTTCCGCTTCATTCAGCTCGTTATAGATCAGCCCTAGCAACACGCGACTCCACGAATCATCCGGTGCGAGCTCGAGGGTTTGCTCGAATACCTGGACTGCCCGTGCGTGGTCGCCTTTCAATGCTAGCGCGATCGCGAGCTCACCCCTGATCGCAGGGTCCTCGGGCTCGAGCTGTACCGCAGCTTCCAGATGCTCGAACGCGGCTTCAAACATCCCCTCGCGTGCGAGGTAGGCGCCGTATTGCACACGCGCGATCGCGACATCGGGGCCGCTTAGGACAGCGGCACGCAGCGCAGCCTCGGCATCGGGATCATCGAACGCCGCCAATCCGGCCCCGCACATGGCCAGCAACTGCGGATCGAGCGGGTCTTCCCGCCAGCACCGCTTGAAGTATTCGTAGGCCGTTCCGTCCTGGCCCAGCTCGCGGTAGGCAACGCCCAGCCAGCAGAGCAGGTGCGGATCGTCACGCTCTTTGCGCAGCGCACTCTCCAGCAGTTGTACCATCTCGGGCCAGCGGCCTTCGTCCCCCAGCGCGAGGGCGTCACTGAGCGTCTGCTCGATGTCCATCAGGCCCCGAACTTGGACAGGCGACCCGCGTGCGCGAGAGCCAGGGTCATGATATCGACGGCGGGAAATACACCCAGCTCGCCGCGCATACAATCGCGCTCGCCAAAACCGCGTACATCGCCAGGACGAGTATATTGCGACGCGATCAGGATCGGCACCGGATGCCACGAGTGCGACCGCATGCGTGCGGGCGTCGAATGATCGCCAGTCACGATCAGCACATCCGGCGCTAGCGCTTCAATACGTGGCAGCAACGCATCCACCTTTTCGATCGCCTTCACCTTGGCAGCGAAGTCGCCGTCCTCGCCGCGCGAATCAATCGCCTTGAAATGAACGAAGTGAAAGTCATACTGCTCGTAGTTCCGGGTCAGGGCCTGCAGCAGCGCGTCGTCGCTGGTGGCTACGGGAGCGGTTTGCATCCCGAGCAGGCGGGCGACGCCGAGGTACATCGGATACCCGGCAACGGCGTGTGCTCGCAATCCGAATCGTTCCTCGAATGCGGGATAACGTCCATACTCGGCAAAGCCGCGCGCGAGGACGGCCTTCGCTGTCGGCTCATCGGCGAGAACCTGGTTTGCCGAGTTCAAAATTGTCTGTACCACATTCGCGGTTTCCCGGGCAGCTTCATCGGTTGCGGTTACGGGCAACGGCAGCACGCCCGTCTCCTGTGGATCGGTGTCACTGAGCCCGTCCCGCAGGCCGCCACCACGAATGACCAGAACCAGACGATGCTCTTTTTCCGCGGCGAAGAATACTTGCACGCCGCCGCCCGATTGAACCTGGTCCTGCAGCTTCTTTACCAGCCGTTGGTTTTCCGCGTCGCTCGGCCGGCCGGCGCGCCGGTCTGTGATGCGGCCCGCCGCATCCACAGTTGCGAAATTCAGACGGGTCGCGATGTCACCGTGCCTGAGGTCGAAGCCGACGCCCAAAGCACTCAGGACACCACGCCCGATGTTCCATTTGATGGGATCGTAGCCGAACAGAGCAAGGTGACCGGGGCCGCTGCCCGGCGTTACGCCCGAACCGGCGGGTTGATGCAGGCCCAGCGCCGCGCCCCGCGCAATGCGATCGAGGTTTGGCGTAGCCGCCGCTTCCAGCTCCGTGAGCCCCGTACCCGGGTCCGGCAGGCCACCCAACCCGTCCATGACCACGAGCACGATCCGTCCACCCGCGCGCTCGATCAGGTCGTCTGGTATGGTCGTCGACATGTACCTTTCCAGCAAAGTTCTCGAGCGGGATAGTGCCCGCCTGCGCCAGCGTTGGCAAGGTGTTGGTTGCAGCCTATCATCCCGGTCCACACTCACGAAAAATGGTGACGCAAATGAGCAAGCTGCGCGACTTCGAGATGGAACGCTGGCAGTCCACCTATGAGAACGTGGTGGCCTTCAATCTTTCCGAAAGCGGCGTGCATCCGGTTTCACTCAGCAAGCTGCTCGACATGGGCGGCGTCATCTCACTGGGCGATACGCCGCTCGGTTATGGCCAGTCGAATGGTACCGAAGAATTGCGCGCCCGCATTGCGGCGCTCTACCCGCGCGCCACCATCGACAACATTACGGTCACCAATGGCAGCGCTGAGGCCAACTTCATTTCGCTGTGGCATCTGGTGGAACCTGGTGATGACGTCGTCATCATCATGCCGACCTACATGCAAACGGTTGGGCTGGTCGAGTCGCTGGGCGGGCGCGTGCGCGGAGTATGGCTGCGCGAGGAAAATGACTGGCAGGCGGATCCGGCCGAGATCGAGGCGGCCGTAACCGATCGCACGCGCGCCATTGTCGTGACCAATCCGAACAATCCGACTGGCGCGAAAATGAATGAGGCCGCGCGCAACGCGATCGTGCGCGCAGCCGAGCGCGTCGGCGCCTGGATCCTGGCCGACGAAGTGTACACCGGCGCTGAAGTCGATGGCGCCGAAACGCCTTCGTTCTGGAATCCCGACGCGCGAGTGATCACAACGGCTGGCCTTTCGAAAGCGTATGGGCTGCCGGGACTGCGCATCGGCTGGACCGTCACACCGGCCGACCTGTCCGAGCGACTCTGGGCGCGCAAGGACTACACGACAATTTCGCCTGGCACGCTGACCGATCGGCTCGCAACCGTGGCCCTCGATCCCAACATCCGGCCACGCCTGCTCCAGCGGACACGCTCATTGATTCGTACCGGCCTCGATGCAATGGAAGCGTGGCTTGTGGAAACCGGCTGCTTTAATTTCCGTAGGCCCGATGCGGGCGCCATCGTTTTTGCCCGCTACGATCTACCAGTCAATTCCTCAGAGCTGGCCGAACGGCTGCGTACGGAGCAAAACGTGTTGATCGTACCAGGTGATCATTTTGGCATGGATTATTACATCCGCTTCGGTTTTGGCCTGCCCGCACAGGAGCTTAACGAAGCGCTGCAACGGGTCGGGGCGGGCCTCCTCGCGACCCGATAGTCTTTCCTGACGAGATTGGATCAACTGGGCGCCATTTCACGAGATCGGGGCATGTAGCTTGCTCCTTGGAGTACCATGCAGAATGCTGGAAAACTCGCGGTATTAGCCCTCCTCTGGTGCAGTCAGGCTGCGGCCGGATTTACCCCCGCCCCTCGGAAGGATCCGATGGGTACGGAGCCACCGCTTCGGCTTTCGGTAAACATTCCAGCCAGCCGGCTGGATGTCTTCGAGTTTGGCCAGCTCACCCGCAGTTACCCGGTGTCCGTGGGCGCGCGTGGCTATCAGACACCCGCGGGGCAGTACCGGGTCAGCCGCGTGGTCTGGAATCCGTGGTGGCATCCGCCGGATTCGAAATGGGCTCGCGGCCGTAAACCGACGGCGCCCGGTCCCACCAATCCGATGGGTCGGATCAAACTCCAGTTTGCGAACCTGCTATACATCCATGGTACCACCGAAGAAGGACGGCTCGGTGTGCCGGCATCACACGGCTGCATCCGGATGTCGAACAGTGATCTGATCGAGCTGACGCGGCTGGTTCACGAACATACAACGCCTGATTTGCGCGGCGAACTGCTGCTGCGTCTCGAACAGAATCCCGAACAGACGCGCACGTTTGATCTGCGCAAGCCGGTACCATTCGCTGTGACGTACAACCTGGTTGAAATCAGGAACGGCGCGCTCACCATTCATCCCGATGTTTACCGCACCAAGAAGGACCCGAGCATCAAACAGCAGGTGATCGCAGCACTCACGAAGGCTGGGATCAACGTGAACGCGATCGATGCTGAGCGGCTCGAGCAAATCACTCGCCGGCGCAACGCTACTCGGCTGACGGTCGCACTCGAGAAACTGGTTCCGGGGTCAGGCTCACTCGAACGCTGAGGCAGTCGTCATGCGCAGAGTCCTGATCGTTGAAGACAATCCAGATCTGCTCAAGATTCTGAAGGAGCTGCTCTCGCGCGATTACGATGTATCCACCGCGCGCACCGGAGAAGACGCGATCCGCATCGCCGCGCAGGTTCTGCCCGAGCTGGTCATCCTGGATCTGCAGTTACCTGCGATGGACGGCATGGAAGCCGGCCGCTGGATCAAGCTGCAGCGGGCGCCGGAACGCGTGCCCATCCTCGCACTCACAGCCCTGGCCACCCACGGCGACGCCGATGTGATCCTGACCTGCGGCTGCTGCGATGCCTACATGGCCAAGCCGGCTACTCTGGCTTCGATACGCAAGAAAGTTGAAGAGATGCTGCAGGATGGCGCTGGTGAGCTGGCAGGCGTATCGACAACGGATGGTGCTGTCTGAGAGCTTGGGCGCTGGCGGCCGCTTCTGTCAGTAAGACAGCTTCGTAGGGGGCTGGCGGCCGCGAAGATAATGATGAGCATGAAAAAGGGCTGGCGAGCGGGACCCGGTTCCCTGCTCGCCAGCCCCTGACACAAACTTTTCATTGCAATAATGCCCGCTAGCCCCCAACGACATCTCTGATCTGCAAATGCGCCCGCAAGCCTCCCCAGCTCTCATGTTTCAGCTTGCAGCCGGCGCTGCCTCTTCTTCATTAACAACCCACCCATCGAGCAAATTGATCACACGGTGTCCATATGATGCGTTGACCTCGGAGTGTGTGACCTGGATGATGGTCGTGCCCTGCTCGTTCAGTCTCTTGAACAGCTCCATGATCTCACGGCCCTGGGCAGTGTGCAGGTTGCCGGTCGGTTCGTCGGCCAGGATGAGCTTGGGGCTTGCGATCACGGCGCGCGCCACGGCGACCAGCTGTTGCTGTCCGCCGGACAGCTGGCTCGGGAACAGATCCTTCTTGCCCACGATGTTGAAGCGGTCCAGAATGTCCGCGACCACGGCCTCGCGTTCCTTGCGCGAGATGTTCCGATACGAGAGCGGAATCTCCAGGTTCTCGTAGACCGTCAGATTGTCCAGCAGATGATATTGCTGGAAAACGAAACCGATGTACTTCTTGTTGAGCTCGGCGCGTTGCTTGATGCTGAGCTTGTGCACGGGTTGATCGAGAAACCAGTACTCGCCGGTCCACGCGCCGTCCAGCATGCCGACGATGCCCAGCAGCGTCGACTTGCCGGCGCCCGATGGACCCATCACGGTCACAAATTCGCCATCGGCAACATCCAGGTTGACGCGGCGCAGCACATACGATTTGCCGGCCTTGGTTTCGAACGCTTTTTCGAGATTCCGAAACTTCAGCATGGTATTCAACCTTGGGTTGAAGCATTCTGCAGTGTCGATCGTCCTTACGAATACGGCACTACGGAGCACTCTTCTTCAGGGAAGCAGTATACCACAACGGCCGCGACCCGAAAATGCTTGCGGCTCAGAACGTCCGGGCAGACGGCGTCCCAGGCTTGTCAGCAGGTCGTGACCGGGATTGGGACGTGCTCGTCCCGAGGGCAGGAAACGGTCAACGGAGAGACAGGACCGGCTGACGGTTGACGTTGCTGCAGTCGAGTAGCAGAGTAGGTTTGGCAATCTCCAACACGGATCACGTGAGCAGCCAAGGCCCTGGAACATCCGAGCGAGTGACGCTTTCACAGGAACTGAGCGAGTTCCTGATCGAGCTATCCATCGCTCTGCATCGAACCTCAATGTATCCGTGGGGGCACCCCTCCCTCGGGCGGGCGGCCGGTACGGTCGTGAACCGGTTGGCCAACCTGCTGCTGGATCGCGCCAGTGTCTCCATCGGGGTTGCCAAGAAACAGCTGGTCATCGAGGGCGTTGCGACCGACGCCAAGCACCCGGTCCTGCGCAGCCTTGCCGAAAAACTGCATCGCCATCATCTGGGCGCGATCGTGTTCGAGCGCGGTGTTAGCACTGAAGAGGTGGTCGCCATGCTTCGGCTGGTAGGCGTCGAACCGGAAAAGGAGGGGACGCCGCTCGGTCTCGCAGATCCCGAGCTGTTGAAGCAATGGACCTACCTCCGGTTGTATCCGCTCACCTACGAGCAACTCCAGCTGATCGGCCGTCCGGGCGATGACGACGATGAGGATGACGGAGAAGAACGGGAACGGGGCACGCGCTCAGCACAGCTCTGGATTGGCCTGGCTCGCGCGGCCCTGACAGCCGATGGAAAAGAGCCCGAATCATCGTCAACCGAGCCAGGCGCCGTTGCCAAGGCGATCAACGAGCATCCGGCCGCGAAAGCGTACGATCAAGTCATTGTCGGCTATCTGCTCCAGCTGGCTCAGGAACTCAAGCAGGAGGGTGGTGGAGTTAGTTCAGCCGCGGTACGAAAGCGGCTTTCGCGTTTGATCGGCGCGCTGGATGGGCCGACGCTGCAACGCCTGATCGAGATGGGCGGGGACCTCTCACAACAGAAGAAATTCGTCCTCGACGCGTCGGAAGCGCTGGCCGCGGATGCGGTCGTCGAAATCGTGCAGGCCGCGGCGGTCAGTACCAAGCAGCAGATTTCCAACTCGATGGTCAGGCTGCTCAGCAAGATGTCGGCTTTTGCCGAACAGGGTAACCAGAAAGTGCAGCTTCAGGCTGACCACGCACTGCGTGAGCAGGTGCAGCAATTGCTCGAAGGCTGGACGCTGAAGGACCCCAATCCGGATGCGTACACACGCGCACTCGAGAGCCTGGCCCGGCGGCCTCAGACGCTGGCTTCGACCTCGAAGACGCGGTACTTGCCGGAGCCGTTACGGATTGTGCAGATGGGGCTCGAGGTCGATTCGCAGGGCGTTCCCTTCTGGCGTGCAGTAGAAGAAGTATTACAGACCGACGGTCTGGGTCCAGTGGTTTCCGCACTCGGTGAAATCGGGCCGAACCACAAAGCGGGACAAGCGCTCTGGAAACACATCGCAGACGCTGATCGGGTGCGCGACTTATTGCACCGCGATACGGTTGATTTCCTGGTGCTCGGCAAAGTGCTCGACCGCATGGAACCGGCGCTGGCCGCGCCTGTGCTCATGGAGGTGCTGCTCGAATCCGAGTCGCGCACTACGCGCATGAGCCTGCTCAAACGACTCGCGAGCTTCGATCTGCGCACCGTTGAGCCACTGATCATCGAGAACCTGAGTGATGAGCGGTGGTATATCAGGCGCAACCTGCTGGCATTACTCAATGAGATGAACGTCTATTCCGAGGCAGTCATACCAGGACCGTATGCCAAACATGCCGACGCGCGCGTGCGCCGGGAAGCATTACAACTATGGATGCGCAGTCCGAACGAACGGGAACGCGCGATCTGTATCGCGCTGGCGGATCCGGACGAACGCGCGCTGCGACTGGGGGCGACCGAAGCAAAGAAACGCTGTCCCGATTCGGCCGTACCCTTGATCGCCAAACGACTGCAGGAAAATCTGCCGGTCGATCTGCGTACGCAACTGGTGAAGCTGCTGGTCGGCCAGCGGAGCGCCGTGGCGCGCGACGCACTCGTGCGCATCGCATCGTCCGGCCGGTCCTGGCTTGGCAAACTGAAGGTCGCGCCCCGCTCACCCGAAAGCCTGGCCGCACTCAGCGTGCTGGCTCAGAGCTGGGCCTCGGAGCCGCGGGTCGCTGAACTGTTGAAACACGCCCGCAAGTCGAGCGATGCCGAGATCCGCGCCAGCGCATCGGTTCCCAAATCCGCACCATGAACGAAGCGATCCATTTCCTGACCGCGCTCGCCCAGGCCGTCGCTACCATGACGCTGTACAGTGACGGTCATCCTGCGCGCGAGCGCGTCATCGACGGCGCGTACCAGGCACTGCTCGACCTGCAGGCAACCAGCGGCAACGCGGTGTTCACCTTTCTGGGCGATGAGGTGATTCTCGGCAGCCAGCCGATCCGTGAGCTGAAACAGTGGGACTGGGGGCCGCGTCTTTCGAATGCCGGTGTGCAACGACTCGAGTTCGAGACCGATGTCGATCGTGGCGACTTCGAAGCGTTCCTCGAGGAGGTACTCGCTCGTCTGACGTTATCCGCGATCAGCTCCGCCGAAGCGCGCCAGGAGCGCAAGTCAGGCATCAAGTTCGGCACGGTCGGCGTCAAGGGCGAACTCGAGCAAATCGAGATGAAAACCGCCACCGTGAATTACTCGCTCGGCATCGAGGCCGAGACCATCCGCTGGCTGCATCGCGAAGTGAAGGATCAGAACACTTTGCATCTGGGGGAAGCAGAAGCGGTGGTTCGATCACTTTCGGTTGCCATGCACGGCGAACGGCACGTGATGATCCCGCTCATGAAGTTGCGCGAGTTCGACCAGTACACGACCACGCATGCGTTGAACGTGTCGGTGCTGGCCATGGCCCTGGCCGAGTACCTCGGTCTTGCGCACAAGGATATCCGCGCATTCGGCGTTTCCGGCCTGCTGCACGATATCGGCAAGACCCGTATCCCCTACGATATCCTGAACAAGCCCGGCAAGCTCGAGTCCAACGAGCGCGCCGTCATGAACCAGCATACCGTCGATGGTGCGCGGATCATCATCGAAACCGAAGAAGACCTCGATCTCGCCGCCGTGGTTGCCTATGAGCACCATATCATGATCGATGGTGGAGGCTATCCGACCATGAAGTATCGGCGTGATTGCCATTATGCCAGCAAATTGGTGCACGTCTGCGATGTATACGACGCGCTACGTACCCACCGGCCCTATCGTGCGGCCTGGGAGTCCGAGCGGGTGATGAGTTATCTGCAGGAAAAGGCCGGCTCCGAATTCGACGCAGAGATCGCCAATTCCTTCGTCACGATGATGTCGAAATGGGAGAACGCGGTGACCGTCGTAACCCAGGAAGATCAGGAGATAACGCTCGCGGCCGAGCCAGAACCGCCGGAGCCGCCTCCGCCGGCAGCCAGGTAGGGTCTCTCAGCTGGCACCCAGAAGCCGCAGCACCCCAAAGCTCTACGGCACGGTGTGCTCAAAGCC
>JBBDWZ010000100.1:0-6016 GCA_040902615.1 Gemmatimonadota bacterium
CATCGTGCCCATCAATGGCGCAGCCGTCCAGGGAACAGTGCTCGGGATAGTTACCGCGGAAGAAAGCAGTGTCGACCACGATTGCACGCAGTGAGGCGGGCAATCCGAGCCGAATGATGCACCAGTCGTAGCCAGGCGATCGGCGGCGCCGCGTTTCCCAGCCATCCATCCATTTGCCGCGTTCGGTGTATTCGCCTTCCTTCCAGACCGGCGCAACCGGCTTGACCAGCGCTTCCTTGGGTGCAAAGAATTCGTCATTGGCGAGGATGGTAGCGCCGCCGAGCTTTTCGGATGCGACGTCAATGTATTCGTCGAGATTCATCGGGAATCTGCGCTGTTTCGATTATTCGCCATCAAAGTTGACCCAGCAACAGCAGCTCGCCACCCGGCTCGCCCAGGACATTCGTGCCATCATAAATCTTTCTGCCGCGAAGATACGTCGCCATCACAACACCCGGGAGTGTGTGGCCGGCATACGGTGTGAGCTTGTGACGATGCAGCAATTGGTCGGGCGCAACCTCGCGCTCGAGCGCCGGATGCCAGACCACGAAATCTGCATCGTGCCCGGTTGCGATCGTGCCTTTGCGATAGTCCAGCCCGGCCAGCCGCGCGGGCGCGGTGCTCAACCAGCGCGTGAGCTGGCTGAAACTGAAGCCGCGCGATTGCACGACCGACAGTACGATGGGCAGCCGCAGCTGGAGCGAGGCGATGCCGCCCCAGGCCTGAAAGAAGTCGCCGCCGGCCTTGGTCTTGAGCTCCGGGGTGCAGGGCGAGTGATCCGTAACCACCAGGTCGATCACTCCCTGCTCCAACCCCTGGATCAGCCCCTCACGGTGCCTGGCGTCACGAATCGGCGGTGCGCACTTGAATTCAGTGGCGCCGGGCTTGATGTCATCGCTCGAGAAATACAGATAATGCGGACAGGTCTCAACCGTGATCGGTACGCCGCGCGCTTTCGCGTCGCGCACCATGGGCAGCGCATCCGCCGATGCCAAGTGCACGATGTGAATGTGTGTTCGATGCCGCTCCGCCAGTTCGATCAATGCAGCGATCGCCTGGTTTTCGACTTCAGCTGGCCGCGTGTGCAGGTAACACGCGTAATCCGTCGCCCACGGATCGTAGCCCGTCCAGCCGGCGTTGGGAGCGGGGAACAGCTCGGCGTGAACCAGCAACGGCAGGTCCAGCGGTCGCAGGATGGGTAACGCGCGATCGATATCGGCGAGCGACACCGCCGAAAACTCGGGGACTCCCGACGGCGTGAGGAAAGCCTTGAAGCCGAGCACACCGGCGGTGGCAAGTGGCTCGAGATCACGCTGATTGTCATCGATCAGTCCGCCCCAGAAACCGGTATCCACCCAGCACTGCGTGCGGGCGGCAGCCAGCTTCTCCTCGAAGGCTGTGACGTTGGTCGTGGCCGGAATGCTGTTGAGCGGCATGTCGACGATCGTGGTGACGCCGCCGGCCGCAGCCGCTCGCGTGGTCGTGTCGAAGCCTTCCCATTCGGTGCGTCCCGGCTCGTTGACGTGCACATGTGTATCCACCAGGCCAGGCATGACGATCAGGTCACCGACATCATCGACGCGCGTGCCAGCCGGAATGTTGTCGGGCTCACGGATTTCTGTAATCCGGCCATCCACGACCACGACGGCCGCAGGTTGAAGGCCGGCTCCGGTTACTACGCGGGTGCTGCGCAGGATGAAGTCGTTCACGCGCGTGCGGAATCGCTCCACCAGCGAGCCACCAGGTTGCCGGTTACGCGCCGGCGGTACTCCGCCGTGGAGCGCAGGTCATCGATCGGCCGGATCTCCTGCTCGACGATGCGCTGCGCCTCACGCGCATCCACCCCGCGGGCCAGGGCTGCTTCTGTTTGCGGCAGCCTGATCACTGTAGGCGCGACGCTGCCCACCGCTATGCGAGGTTGTGCCGACTTCACGCCCGCGATAACGATCTTGGATATTGCCTGCGCGGCGCGGGTGCCGACCTTGCGGAACCACTGCCCTCCTTCGATCGGTGGAATCTCGATTGCCGTGATCAGCTCATCGTCACGCAGTACCGACTTGCGATAACCCGTGTAAAACGCGAGGAATGGCACGCGTCTCTCACCGCGAGTGCTCTGCAGTACGATGGTCGCCTCCGCAACCGCGAGTACCGGCAGCGAATCACCGGCTGGTGATGCGTTCGCGATGTTGCCGCCGATCGTGCCGCGATTCTGAATCTGGATCCCGCCAATCTCGCGTGCGGCCTGCGCCAGGATGGGCAGCCTCCGGGCGATCAGCGGGTCGCGGATGATGTCGGTGTAGGTCGTGAGCGCGCCGATGCGCAGGCCGTCACCTTCGGCTCGTATGTAGCGCAGTTCCCGCAGCAGCTCGAGCGACACATAGCGGGTGTCCGCGGCCTGCCCGAATTGCAGGCTCACGTACACATCGGTACAGCCCGCGATCGGCGTGATTGGACCCGCCGATCGGATCTGCAGCGCGTCCTTGAGGCGCAGCGGCCGCGCGAGCTCGAACCTGGAGAGTGCGGACCTCATGCGGGTCCCCGATCCGCGATCCGCGATCCGCGATTCGCAATTATCGCACGGTAGATCGCTTCGTAACCAGTGCAGCGGCAGAGATTGCCAGCGAGGCCCTGCTTGATATCGTCGAGCGATGGGTTCTGTGGCAGGGTCAATGCCGCCATGATCATTCCAGGTGTGCAGATGCCGCACTGCGCCGCACCTGCTTCAGCGAATGCGCGTTGCAGCGGATGTTCTCCGCCCAGCCCTTCAATCGTGTCGACTCGCTGGTTGTCCACGTGCGCGAATGGGACCAGGCAGGAGACTACGGCTTCATCGTTTACCCGCACTGTGCATGCACCACACTCGCCCTCACCACACCCTTCTTTGGTGCCCGTGAGTCCGCATTCCTGGCGCAGCACATCGAGCAGCCGCTTCATCGGGGGCGCATCGATGGTTATTTGCGTGCCGTTGAGCGTAAACTGCATTACGGCGCGGGGGCGTGGGCGTGGGCGGGGGCGTGGGACATGAGCACCTCGGGTGTTGCCGGAAGCTCGCATATATCCAGTCCGATCTGCCTTAGCGCATTCACTAACGCCGGGGCGGGGCCATCGATGGGGAGCTCGCCGACGCCCTTGGCGCCGAATGGGCCGTGCTCGTAAGGCCGCTCGAGGATGAACGTGTCGATCGCCGGCGTATCGAGAGTAGTCGGGATCGTGTAGTTAGTGAGCTGCGAGTTGGCCATCGCACCATCCCGCATCACGACCGTTTCGATCAGTGCGTAGCCAACGCCTTGTGCGGTGCCGCCCTCGATTTGTCCCTGAACCAGCACGGGGTGAATCGCCTTGCCGATCTCACTGACCGCGGTCAACCGAACCGGGCGCACCTCGTACGTGTCAGGATCGAACTCGATCTCGGCGACATCGCAGGCCCAGGCAAAGGTGCCGTAGGCATCGCCGCGATATGTGTCTTCATCCCAGATCAAACCCTTGGGCCGCTCGTACTGCTTCTTGATGATGACCGCGCCGTGCTGACGATAGTAATCGCCCAGCGATGCGCCATCCAACCGATCCTTCAATTCCCCGGCACAGCGCTGCAGGATGCCACCGACCACCATGCAGGTGCGCGATGCCACGGTCGGTCCGCTGTCGGGTACGAGCGATGTGTCGGGCAATGCAGTCTCGACCTGGTCATACGAGATGCCGAGTGCATCGGCGACGATCTGCGCGTGGATGGTGCGGGTGCCCTGACCGATTTCAGCGCTGGCGACGTGCACGCGCACACCATTCGGAGTGAGTTCGATCGCAGCCTCCGATGCCAGCTTCAGCTCACCCGCACCGGTAAAGCCCGAGCCGTGATAGTACAGTGAAAGACCAATGCCGCGGCGGATGCCGCCATTCACGCTGTCTGCCGTGTACGACGCGCGTTTGGCGTAATAATCAGAACGACGCACCGCCTCGTCGAGCACGTCGACGGCGCTGCAGTCAGGACCGAGGCGCTGACCGGTAGCCGTGGCCGCGCCCGGCCTAAGGGCATTGATCCGTCGCAGCTCGACTGCATCCATGCCCAGCGCATTGGCAATGCGATCCACGTGTACTTCCATCGCAAACTGCGTCTGCGGCGCGCCAAACCCACGGAATGCGCCATTGGGCGGCGTGTTGGTCATCATCGCGCGACCATGAATGCGCACGCTCGGAATGTTGTAGGGTCCCGCTGCGTGGATGGCACCGCGTGAAAGGACCACCGGCGTGAGTGTGACGTAGGCGCCGCCATCCGCAATGATCTCGATGTCGGCGGCGACCATCCGGCCGTCGCGCATGACGCCCGTGCGATGGCGCACAATAAAGGGATGCCGTTTGGTGGTGGCGAGCATGTCTTCGACGCGATCGTAGACCATCTTGACCGGCCGTTTGGCCTTGAGTGCGAGCAATGCGGCGTGAGCGGCCAGGATGGACGGGTATTCCTCTTTGCCGCCAAAACCGCCGCCCGTCTCCGCCTGGATGACGCGCACTTTATCGGGATCGAGCCTGAGAATGCGGACCAGCGCACGATGCACGTAGAACGGGCACTGGATGGAGCCGTGGAGCGTGATCCCGCCATTCTCGGGTACGGCAACCACACCGTTGGTCTCGATGTAGAGCTGCTCCTGGTGTCCTGTGCGATACTCACCTTCGACGATCAGGTCCGCACTCGCCAGGCCGGCCACGACATCACCGCCGCCGATGATCAATTCCGCCTGGATAACGGTCGACAGCAGCGGGTCCAGCACCGGCTCTTCGGGAATTTCTACTACATGAACGTTGGCAGACCAGAGGAGCTCGGGATCCTCGTGCGCGATCAGCATGATCGGCTCGGCGACATGCCGTATCTCATGCTCGACCAGGCACGGCTGGTCGTCAGTGATCAGATGGACGATGTTCTCACCGGCAATGTCGGCGTGCGTAGCGATGACGAACTGGGTCAGATCGAACTGGCTGGTGATTTGTTCGGCTTTACCGCGGGGAATGGTCGACCGAATGGTCCGCCCGTACAGCATGCCGGGAAAGGTCAGGTCATCGACGTACTTAGCGGTGCCCGCAACCTTGGGCAGACCGTCCTTGCGCAGAACATTGGAGCCGACGCTGGGCATGCGCGGCAATATGGACGGCCGTCGCGCGGATCAGCAACTCAGCGCGGCGCCGTAAAACGCACATTCCAGATGCGGCCACGCTGGTCGTCCGTAATGTAGAGCGAGCCATCGGGTGCGAGAGCGAGGCCAACCGGCCGATGACGTGCTGCGCCGGGGGACTTGCTTCGGCCGGCAAAACCGTCGGCAAAAACCTCGTACGATGCGGCGGCCGTCCCATTGTCGAACGGCACGAAGGAAACGTTGTAGCCGCCCTGCTCGCGACGGTTCCAGGAACCGTGGAACGTGATGAACGCGCCGTCGCGGTAGTGCGGCGGGAACATCGAGCCGGTATAGAAGAGCAGACCATCCGGCGCCCAGTGACCGGGAAAGCCGATCAACGGCAGACTCTTGTCCGCGCAACGGCCTTCGGTTTTGCCGTCACCGCCGTACTCGGGCGCGAGCACCTTCTTTTTCGCTTCGGCATCGTAGTAGCAATACGGCCAGCCAAAGTCGGCGCCCGGGCTCACCCGCATGAACTCCTCGGCCGGAAGGTCATCCACATTGCGATCCGCGAAATGCTGCCGGAACCGCTCGAGCCCATCGCGGCCATGCTGCGTGGCGAACAACGCGCGCTCCTTCTGATTCCATGCGAGCCCGACCGCGTTGCGGATGCCCGACGCGTAGCGCATTCCATCGCCGAAGACCTGGTTCCGGCCATTCGCCTTGAATTTCCAGATCGCCGCTCGAAGATCGAGCTGTGAACACGGGTCGGCACCATTACAGACATTACCGTACGAGCCCATGTTCATGAACAACGCGTTGGAATCGCCGAGGGCGAGAGCGTGACTGTCATGCCCGCCTATGTCGGGGAATCCATTGGCCACGGTCTCTGCCGCCACTGGCTGCAGCGCGTT
>JBBDWZ010000101.1:0-5976 GCA_040902615.1 Gemmatimonadota bacterium
GCGACCAGCCAGACCAGGGTAAGCGGTGAGAGCCGCGCTATCAATGGGACTATCTCAACCAGTGCAAGCCACCCCATCGCGATATAAATGCCGGTCGACAGAAGCTTGAATCGCCCGGTATAAAAAAGCTTGAACACGAAACCAGCGGCAGTCAGTCCCCAGATCACACCAAACAGGCTCCAACCCCAGCCACCGCGCAGGCCGACCAGAGCAATCGGCGTGTAGGTGCCCGCGATCAACAGGTAGATCGCACAGTGATCGATTCGCTTCAGCCGCTGCTTACCGGTGCCTTCCGGCGCCGCATGATACAGCGTGCTGGCGCTGTACAGCGCGAGCATCGCGAACGCAAAGATGCTGCTGCTGACGATGGCAAACGGATCACCGCTCAGCGCAGCGCGCACGATCAGAATCGCACCACCCACCAAACTGACGAAAACGCCAACACCATGAGTAATGGTGTTGGCGTCTTCGAATTTGTCGTTCGAGCGAAAGAGCACTCCGACTACGCTTCCTTCAGAAGCTTCCGCTTCACGGTGTCGAAGAACACTTTCTTCATGCGCTTGATGCCTTCATCGGTCTCCTTGAAGACCTGAGCGCGAGACCGGTCGGCGCTGTACTTGTCGGACCAGAAATAGTTGGTCGGCTTGCCGTTGTCATCGTGGATTCGGTGCCTGGCCATGGATTGCCCTTTCTGGAGTGACTCTATTGGGATGATCTGCCGAACCTCGGCGAGAGAAATCTTATACCCGCAAATGTAATAGACGGTCCAGCACAGCGCATTGACGACTGGAGCCGGATCGGCTGAGCCTGGTCAAAGCGTTCCGGGAGTACGGCTTACACGTCCCTGCCACAATGCTTGCAAACCTTCGCCCGAACCAGGATCCGCTCCGCGCAATAGGGACAATCACGCTCTTCACGCGGGGCCCCGCCGCCCGACTCGGGCTCGGCCACGAATCGACGGTTCTCTTCGGCGGCACTGACCTGCGCCTGCACGTGCCGGCGGAAGTCCAGTGGATCAGCAATGTTGGGGAAGGGCTCCTTGGTTCCGCCGGTACCGGTTACCGTGATCGTGCCGAAGCCGAGCATACGGCCGAAGATGCTTTGATCGACGCCGATCGCTTCGACTTTGCTGAGTATGGTTTCGAGCGTGCGCCGCTGGATCCAGCCGACCTTTATGATTACGCGCTTGTTGGTGACCGCGAATTCGGAGGATGTGAACGACACGTAGGCCCAGAGCAGCGGCAGTGCCGCCAAAGCCAGGACAACCACTCCAGGTATCATCAGGTCGTTCAGTAATGCCCAGGTAGCGCCAGCCAGCAGCACCAGCGACGCCAACACCGGCAGCACATAGATGAACTTGTGCAAATGCGCGCGATGGCGAATCTCTTCACCGGGCAGCAGCTGGTCATCCACATAAGACATATCGATCCGCCTCAGAACACGAAGGCGGAAATGCCGACCGCCAGGCCGAACGTATTGGTTTTGCCCTCGATCTCGCCATTCGCGTTGTCGGTGGTCGTGGCGCCCTGGCCGAAGTAGTAACTCAGGCGCGGCCCCACGCCGTATTGTGAAATGGATGCGTCGCCCCTCGAGGTGCGGCTCAGCAGGACCTCACCGCCAATCGCGAGCCCAGGCCGGATGAAGTATTGGAGGTTCGGCGCCAGCCGGAGCGTCGTGGTGCGATCATCATCATTCTCGGCTTTGGTGCTGGTCAGGCTGGCATCGCCGGCGACGATGATGCTGCCTCGGTCGGTCGCATGCGTCTGCGCGCTTGCGCTGAGCGCAGTGATGGCGAGCAACAGCGTGCTGTTGAGCAGGATGCGGCCGGACATGGGCATCTCCAGTTTTCGGGGGAGTTATGAGTCGGTCCGTAGTACTGCGCGCCCGACGATGATCGTGATGTTGTCGGTACCGCCGTCGTCCAGCGCGTCCTGCAGCAGCTGCTCGCAGATCTGTCGCGCGGATGTCATCGAGCGCAGCCGCTCCTGGATTTGCTGGTCGGAAACGTGTTTGGTTAGACCGTCACTGCACAGCAGGTGAATGCTGTCCCAGCTGTTGTCGATGGCAGTGACCACCGGATTGGTCTGGGGTCCACCGATCGCGCTGGACAGTACGTTCGCCCACTGCGAATGCGATGCATCGCTGCGCGAGATCACACCGGCATCGAGCAGTTCCTGCGCCATGGTCTGGTCGCGCGAGATCTGCGTGAGCCGACCCGCACGCATCAGGTAGTAGCGGCTGTCTCCCACCTGCATGACGTAAACGCGCGGCCAAACACCAAGAAACAATGTGAGCGTAGTTGCCATGCGTCTGCCATCGGGATCTGCGGCCGCCTGTTGCGCGAGTGCCGTGTGGCAGCGGGTTGCGGCTTGTTCGAGCGCTTGCGTGAACACCCGATCGTCGTTCGGATCGGCCGTGTAATAACAGTTCATGCTGTGCGCGATGTACGCACCGATGTCCTCGACCGCGCGGCGAGCCGCTACTTCACCCAGTGTTGTACTGCCGACGCCATCGGCGACCATGGCGAGGAAGGCAATGCGATCGCTGTCGGTGGTGAGGTTTCTGGTATCCGGCAAACTGGTCAGGTGCACATCCATGTGCTTGCGCAGCGAGCAGAGCAGGAAGTGGTCCTGATTGGTCGGACGCACCTTACCCTGGTGAGTGAGGCCGTAGACGTCGATCTCACTGTCGAGTGGCTTGCGCCCGGTCACGCGTCCAGCCTGGCCTTTTTCGACCACGCTCATTTTCGTCCCTTGATTCGCGACCCGTGGGGGGCAGAGCTGCCTGTTCCCGGTCACGGGCTTATCACATATTCATGATGCGGCCCGGCCGTACCGTCCACAACACACAACATCCCAATCCCGGAATAATCCTATGCGCGTAGCCCGCCAGGTCCTGTCGACCCTGCTTTTTGCCGGTATTGCAACCTCTCTGGCGGCCCAGAACCGCTCCGCGCTCCCAGCGACCGCGCCCGGCGCGGTGAAGGCCAGCGGCGAAAAGAGGGCGCTGAATATTCCCGAGTACGCGCGTTGGCGCTCGATCGGCTCGGTCGCCATCTCGGACGACGGCGGGTGGGCATCCTACGCTTATACGCAGCGGAATGTGGATGACACACTGTTCGTAAGGAACCTCGATGCGGATTCCACGGTCAGGATCCCGCGCGCATCGAATTCACAGTTTTCCGACGATGGTCGCTGGGTCGCGTACATCGTGGCGCCACCCGGGGCCAACCGGCAGGGCGGTGCCGTTGGTGGCGGGCGCGGCGGCAATCAGGGGACTCCGTCGGGTGATACAACGGCACGGGTCCGGCGGGCAGAGTTGCGCAGTCTCGTCACCGGCGCAGTCGTTTCCTGGGACAATGCGCAATCGATTGCATTCAACCGCGGGTCCACCGCGCTCATGATCCGCAAGGGGCGCGCGGGCGGTGCACCTGCAGCTGCGCCGGCAGCCACGGGCAGGGGCGGTGCAGCGCCGGCCGCGCCGCCGACCGTGGGCACTGATCTGATTCTCCGTCACCTGAAGGAAGGCACCGACGAACTGATCGGCTCCGTATCTGCGGCGGAGTTCAATCGCGAGGGCACACTGTTGAGTTACACGGTTGCATCCGTGGATCGCGATGGCAACGGATTGTTCGTGCTTTCGACTTCGGATTGGTCGCGCCGCTCGCTGGACAATGCGCGTGCCGATTACGCGCGTGCCACCTGGGACTCGGCTGGAACGGCAATCGCCGCGCTGCGCGGCGTCGAAAAGCGTGGATTCACGGAGAAGGACAATACCCTCCTCGCCTTTACCGGCCTGGATGGCACCAGGCCAACCAGCTACACGATCGGTACCGGCGCAAAGGGCTTGTCCGATTCATGGGTCATCAGTGAGCGCGGCACACTGACCTGGTCAGCCGATCGCTCGAAGGTTTTCGTGGCACTCAAGGAACAGGAAGCACGTCCGCCCGTGCGGCGCGATTCCACGGTTGAGGAAACGCCGGTCGGCAATGTCGATGTGTTTCACTGGAAAGACGAAGTGATTCAGACCGTGCAGATGGTGCGCGCGCAGCAGGATCGCAATCGCACGTACACGGCTTCAGTCGTGCTGGCTGAACAGAAAGTCGTGCCCCTCGCCGATGCGCGCATGCAGACCGTGCAGATCAACCGCGAAGGTACCTGGGGCATCGGCCGGGATGACAAGGAGTACATTCACGACTGGAAACCGCAGCTGGCTGATTTCTACCGCGTCAACACCAGCACCGGCGAGCGCACTCCGATTCTGAAAGGTCACCAGCGCGCGCTGGGTATCTCGCCGGAAGGCAGGCACTACCTGTACTGGAGAGATGGACATGTCTGGGCCTACGACATCGAATCGGCCAAACACACGAACCTCACGAAGGCCGCACCTGTGAGTTTCCTGAACGTCGATGACGATCACATTGGCGAGAAGCCGGTGTACGGAATGACCGGATTCAGCAAAGATGGCAAGTCGGTCATTCTCGATCACAAATACGATCTCTGGCAGGTTGCGCTGGATGGCAGCAGTCCTCCCAGGAACCTGACCAACGGTGTGGGCAGCAAAAACGCGATCCGTTTCCGGTATGAACGAGTCGAGCCCAATGATGATCCGACCGCACCCGGCGGCGGCGGCGGCCGTGGCGGTGGTGGCGGCGGCGGCAGCTCGACTCTGGTCGATCTGTCCAAGCCGGTGACGCTGAGCGCGTTTGGTGACAGCGACAAGAAGGCTGGTTTCTACGAGCTGAACGGCGACGCGCTCAGGCCGCTCGTGTACGAGGACCGTGGCTTCGGCCGCACGATCAAGGCCAAGAACGCGGACCGTGTGTTGATCACGCGGGAGACCTTCGCCGAGTTTCCCGATTACTGGCTGACCGATACGAAGTTCTCGAATCCGAAGCGGCTGACCGATGCGAACCCGCAGCAATCCGAATACAAATGGGGCCGTCGCATCCTGTTCGATTACAAGGACAAGGATGGCCACAAGCTGCAGGGTACCCTGGCCATACCTGACGACTACCGGCCCGGCCAGAAGCTGCCCATGCTGGTCAACTTCTACGAGAAGAATTCGCAGAACCTGAACCGGTATCCAACGCCGCGCTACGCGACCGCACCGCAGTTTGCCGACTATATCAGCAATGGCTACCTCGTGATGCAGCCGGATGTCTACTACCACACCGGCCGTTCCCACACCGACATGCTCAATTCGGTGGAGGCCGCGGTCAGGAAAGTGATCGAGCTGGGGTACGCCGATCCCAAGCGCATCGGTTTGCACGGCCACAGTTACTCCGGCCAGGGTTCGGCCTACATCTCGACGCAGTCGAAGCTGTTCGCCGCAATCATTGCCGGTGCTGCGGCCACTGATCTGGTTGCAGACTTCAATCAGCTCTGGAAGTCGAGCGGCACCAGCCAGCATCGGTATGACACCTACGGCCAGGGCCGCTTCGGTACCAACCCGTATGACAACCTCGCGTTGTACATGGATCAGTCACCGGTCTTCCAGGCGCGCACAATGGACACGCCGTTGCTGCTGGTGCACGGCACCAACGATGGATCAGTCGAATGGCTGCAGGCCGTCGAGTTCTACAACGCACTGCGATTCCTCGGCAAGCCGGTCATCTTCCTGTCGTATGAAGGCGAAGCCCATGGCTTCACGCGCTACGACAACCAGTACGATGTGATGGTGCGCATGCACCAGTTCTACGACCATCACCTCAAAGGTGAAAAGCCGGTCGACTGGATCGCCAGCGGCATTCCGTTCGTGAAGAAGAAGACACCGACCGGAGCGGCCGCACAGCCGGTACAGCTGATTGGTCCCGGTGGCGGGATTGGCACGCCGGGGACGACTGGGGGTGGAACCGGTGGGCGTGGCGGTGGCCCAGGTGGCAACTGAATTAACGAATTAACGAATTAAGGGACGAGCACGACCACGACCACGAGTACGATTGACGATTACGGGCCCCGACCATTGAGGTGTTCA
>JBBDWZ010000102.1:0-5957 GCA_040902615.1 Gemmatimonadota bacterium
ACCGACGGCGAGTTCGCGTGGGGCGGTGCCGCCCGCACCGCGTTCCTCGAATTGCTCGATGCCAATCCGGATGCGAAACGCCGCGCCGCCGCGCAGATCTATCTGGGACTGCTCGCGGCCCAGGTCGGCGACGACCGCGACGCGATCACCCGCCTCGACGCGGGACTGCAGGACCGCAACGCCGAGCGCGACCTGATCGCAACCGCGCGCCTGGCACGAGCCGGAATTCACTACCGCGCAAAACGCTTTGACGCTGCGGCCACTGACTTGCGCGCGGTACGCGCTGACGCGCCGGCACATCTGCGGGCCCAGGGTGAGCTGCTCAACCTCAGAGTCGGGCTGGAACTGGTGGACACGGTTCAGGCGCGCGAATCCTGGAACGCATTGCTGCGCAACCCGCAGTCCGAGCGACTGCTCGATTCAATCCGCGTCCTCGCAGCGGTCACGTCCACCGTGTTTTCACCGCGATCCGCGGATCTGATGCTGGCCGCCGCGGCATCGGCTCCGTGGCGCGCTGCAGCCCGGGACTCGCTGCTCATGGTGCGCGCCGAGTTGGCGTTGCTGACCGGCGATACCGCCCAGGCCATTGCATCGGCGCAGCGAATTGCGGCCCGTTCCTCCGGACCGCTGGCCGATGCAGTCCGCGTGCGCGTCGCCGAATGGAAGCTGGCCCGGGCTTCCAGCACCGAGCAGTTGGCCGACGTACGGGCCGAATTGCTTCCCGCTCTCGCCAACAACCGCGCCCGCGCTCTGATTCAGGCCATCAAAACGGTCGACGTGCTCATGGAACACGCGCGCGCGACCGGTCAGCCGCTGGGGATCTTCGCTGCTGGTGAGCTCGCCCGTGACGACCTGGGCGCGCCCGGCCTGGCCGCGAGTTTGTTTCTGGCGTACGCCGACATAGCCCCGCAAAGTACGTGGGCTCCAAAGGCGGTGCTCGCCGCAATCGCAGTTCAGCCCGCCACGGAGCAACAGCTCCAGGGGCGACTCGAATCGTATCGCGATAACCCGTATATGGCCGTTCTCCGTGGCGAGTCGGTGGACACCGAGTTTACCTTGGCCGAGCAAAAGCTGACCACCGCTTTGCAACCGTTGCTCGCCGAGGCTACTCTCGCCGCACAGACGCGTGAGAATACGGTCGGCCGTGCGGTCGCCGTGATCGACAGCATCCGCATCGCCGCCCGCGCTGACAGCACCCGCGCCGCTTGTGGTGTGATGCTGGATAGCCTCGGCGTCCGCGGCATTCGCGCCGACAGCATGCGAATGGCCTGCTTACGTGGGGATCACGCGCGCGTAACCGCGTTGGTCAAAATCGATACGCTCCTGCTGCGCGACAGTACCAAGGCAAAGGTGGACACACTGAATCGGTCCTTTCGGCGCGATACTATCGCGACGCGATGAAGCTGAACCACACGGTCTTTGGCGCGAGCTTTCAAAACCCGATTCTCCTCGCGAGCGGTACCTGCGGCTACGGCGAGGAGCTGGATGACATTTTCGACATCGATCGGCTCGGTGGCCTGGTCACCAAGGCAGTCACCGTAGAGCCGAGGGCGGGCAATCCGGCACCTCGGGTTGCCGAATTCTCCGCGGGAATGCTCAATTCGATCGGCCTGTCCAATGTCGGGCTGGATGCGTTTCGCTCGGAAAAACTGCCCTGGCTCCACCGCCGGCTCACGAACGCGCGCGTTCTCATCAATGTGGCCGGCAAGACCGTCGAGGAATTCGGCACTATCATCTCGGCGCTCGACCAGGCGGAAGGCTTCATCGGTTACGAGTTGAATCTGTCCTGCCCGAACGTCGGTGACGGCGCATTGTTCTCGACCCGTGAGGATTTGCTGCGGGCCGCGGTAAGGGCGGCGCGGGAACGAACCCAACGGCCGCTGGTGGCCAAGCTGGCGCCCAATGTTCCCGATATCGGCGCGATGGCCGAAATTGCGGTCTCCGCTGGCGCCGATGGGTTGACCCTGATCAATACGGTGCCCGGACTCCTTTTCGACCTCGACAGCCGCAGGCCTGTGCTAGGAGCCGGGTCGGGCGGCATCAGCGGTGCCGCGCTGCTGCCCATTGGCGTGCACGCCGTTCGCCAGGCGCGGAAGCGGGTCCAGGTCCCGATCATCGGGGCCGGCGGCGTGAGAAGCGCGGAGGACGCGATGCAGTATCTTCTGGCGGGGGCTTCTCTTATCCAGGTTGGAACCGCCAGTTTTGCGGACCCGCGAGCGGCTCTACGTGTAATCTCTGAGCTGGAACACTTGGGCTCACGGCTGGGCGCGCGATCGATCGGCGACCTGGTGGGGGCCGGCCAGGCGAATTGAGGACATGGCGATTCCGATCATTGCACTCGATGTTGGCACCGCAGCTGAAGCCCTGGACCTGGTCGAGCGGCTGGGCGACGCCGTTGGTTTCTACAAGATCGGGTCACCGCTTTTCACGGCCGCTGGTCCTCAGATCGTCCGCGAGATCCGCGCGCGCGACAAGCGCGTTTTTCTGGATCTCAAGTTCCACGACATCCCGAACACGGTGGCCCACGCGGTCGAATCTGCCGCCCGGATGCAGGTCGACCTGCTGAGCGTGCACACCACGGGTGGCCTCGCGATGCTCAAGGCTGCCCGCGCCGCTACCGGCGACGATGGTCCGCGCGTGCTCGGTGTGACCGTCCTGACTTCGTATGGCGCAGAGGAGATTGAACAGGCGTGGGGCAAGGAAGTACGCTCGGTTCGGGAAGAAGTGATTCGCCTGGCCGCGCTCGCAGTCGAAGCCGGGCTGCATGGTGTGGTTGCCTCGCCGCTGGAGGCTGAGCAGATCCGTCGGCGTCAGGGCAGCGAGCTCATCATCGTGACCCCGGGCATTCGCCCCGCTGGTGATGCCGTTGGCGATCAGGTGCGCACTGCAACACCGGCGGCCGCCGCTAGAGCGGGCGCCGACTACATCGTGATCGGCCGTCCCGTCATTGCCGCCGCCGATCCGGTCGCGGTGATCCAGCGCGTAACAGCCGAGCTGGCGGAAGCGCAGGCCGCGTGAGGTACCTCGCCCTGACGCTGTTCTTCGTGGCGGGTCTGGCCGACTCGGCGGCGGCCCAAAAGTTCGAGCCTGTGCTCGAGCGCTTCGTCAGCTACTGGGCGCGCGGCGATGAAGATGGCATCGCGGCACTGGCCACCAGGCAGGGGATCCAGCTCGATTTCAACCGCAAGGAGATGGGTCCGCTGGCCGGCCGGCAGGCGGCGGCACTGCTGCGGCGCCTCTTCGAGGACCACGAAACCATCAATGTGCGGCTCATGACCAGCCGCAGCCTGGACAGTCAACCGAAGCGAGCTTTCGGCGAGATCAGCTGGATGATGACACCGCGCGGCACCACCATTCCGGAAAAGACCAGCGTATTCGTCGGACTCATCCTCGAGGGTGAGAACTGGCGGATTACGGAGATACGCTTCGTCCGGCCGTGATCCAGCTCCCGACTCAACCCATCACACCTGACAGCCTGCGGCGAGCCATCGATTTCGACTGGAATCGATTGCTCGGCTGGGATGTAGTGGTGCGCAATCTTTCCCGCATCGCGGTCATCCTGGTGGTTGCCTTCATCGGCTACCGTCTGATCAAACTGCTGCTTGCACGCATTGTGACTCATGAAGTCGATGCCGAAGATCCAATCGTAAAACGGCTGCGCCAGCAGCGCGCACAGACGCTGGGCGGGCTGCTGGAGAACGTCGCCCTGGTCGTCATCGTCACGTTTACCGGCCTCACCATACTCGGCACCTTCATGCCGATCGGGCCCTTGCTGGCCGGCGTCAGCGTGGTCGGCCTGGCGGTCTCGTTCGGCGCGCAATCGCTGGTCAAGGACATCATCACCGGCACGTTCATTCTCTTCGAAGGCCAGTTCGGTATCGGCGACGTAATCCGGATCGGTGACACGGCGGGCGCGGTCGAAAAGTTGACGTTGCGCACCACGACATTGCGCGACTTTGAGGGAGTCGTTCACATCATTCCGAACGGCGAGATCAAACTGGTCAGCAACCTGACCAAGTCCTGGTCGCGCACGGTGGTCGACATCATGGTCGACTACCGTGAGGATGTCGACCGCGCGATCGACGTGCTCAAGCGACTGGGCACCGAATTCGAGAACGATCCCGACTGGGGTCCACTACTGCTGGAGGAGCCGGAAGTGCTGGGCATTCAGAAACTCGATACGATCGGCCTCCAGATCCGGATGCAGACCAAAACATTGCCGCTCAAGCAATGGGAAGTTGGCCGCGAGCTGCGGCGCCGGATCAAGAAGGCGTTCGATGCAGAAGGGATCGGTGTTCCGTTGCTCGCGCACGTCACGTTCTATTGGGGCGAAGACGCACACAAACAGGATGCTCAGCCAACCAAGAAGATCTGATTCACAATGGCGCTACGCTTCTACAACACTCTGAGCCGCAGCCTTCAGGAGTTTGAACCGCTGAACCCGGGCCGGGCCGGAGTCTATGCCTGCGGCCCCACCGTTTATCGTCCGCCGCACATCGGCAACTTCCGGACATTCGTCTTCAACGACCTGCTGCATCGCTACCTCGAGTTCAAGGGACATGATGTGCGCTTCGTCATGAACCTCACCGATGTCGAGGACAAGATCATCGCTGGCGCGGCGCAGCAGAAAACCGACATCGGCTCGGTGACCGCGCCCATGATCGATGCGTTCATGGCGGACTTGAGCACCGTGGGTGTGTTGCCGGCCGATTCCTATCCGCGCGCCACCGATCACATCGATGACATGGTGGGTCTGATCGAGCGACTGGTCGAGCGCAAGCACGCCTATGTAGCCGATGGATCCGTCTATTTTGCGATCGGCTCGCTGCCCGACTACGGCAAACTCTCCCGCATCGAGCTCGAAGACGTGAAAGCCGGGGCTGGCCTGGCGACTCGCGCCCGCGCAGTCGATGCCGATGAGTATGGCAAGGAAGACGCGCGCGACTTCGCACTGTGGAAGGCCGCGCGCCCGGAGGATCTCGAAGTGAAGGCGGTCTGGTCGACGCCCTGGGGGGATGGCCGGCCCGGCTGGCACATCGAGTGCTCGGCCATGAGCATGGTCGAGCTGGGCGAGACCTTCGATATCCACACGGGCGGCGAAGATCTGATCTTTCCGCATCACGAGGATGAGATCGCCCAGTCGGAAGCCGCCACCGGCAAGCCATTCGCCCGTTACTGGCTGCACGTCAAACATCTGCTGGTAAACGGTGAGAAAATGTCGAAGTCGAAGCAAAACGACTTCACCATCGACCAGTTGATCGAGAAGGGGTACTCGGGCGCGGCCATTCGCTACCTGCTTTTATCCGCACACTATCGCAAAGAGCTCAACTTCACGTTCGACGGCCTCGAGCAGGGCAGGGAAAGTGTTCGCAGACTACTCAACTTTGCGGAGCGCGTCGAGAGTGCGACGATTGGCCCGGAAGCCGGCGGGCTGGCCGAACTGGCCGAGCAGGCGCGTGCCGGTTTCGAAGCGGCCTTCGATGACGATCTCAATACTTCTGCTGCCCTGGCAGTCGTCTTCGATTTCGTGCGCGAAACCAATGCAAAACTCGATGCGGTGACCAGCATTTCGGAAGCGGAATCGACCGCACTTCGCAGCACGCTGGACGCGTTCGACCGCGTCCTCGGCGTGCTGACCCTGGCACGAAAACACGCCATCGGTGACGACCAGGAGTTTACCGCCTGGGTCGATCAGAAAATTGCCGAGCGGCAGGCCGCGCGTGCACGCCGGGACTTTGCCGCCGCTGACCGGATCCGGGTTGAGCTGACTGAAAAGAGTGTCATCCTCGAGGACACCCCCGCCGGCCCGCGCTGGAAGCGCGCTTGAACCTGTCTGACACTGGCGCTAACTTTTTCCGTCGCGCAGATACGCACGGCTATTGGAATTATTGCTGGCGTAGCTCAGTTGGTAGAGCAGCTGATTTGTAATCAGCAGGTCGTCGGTTCGAGTCCGACCG
>JBBDWZ010000103.1:0-37409 GCA_040902615.1 Gemmatimonadota bacterium
GGTCGAGCCACCCGAACGTGGGTCCGTCGAATCCCTGCGGCATGATGCCGAGCACCTGGTACGACTCGCCCTCGAGCTGGATGCCCTTCCCGACGATGGCTGGGTCCGCGCCGTAGTGCCGCGTCCATAGCTCGTGCGACAGCACGATCACGTGTCCGCTACGCGCTTCCGCCCGCGTGAAACCGCGACCGCGTGCCGGCGATACACCGACGATGTCGAACCATTCGGGCGAGACCGCGCCGCCGTAGATGCGATCCGGTGTATCACCGAGCACTGTGAATCGCTGCGGCACCAGTCCCGCCAGGCCCGCATAACTCCTGGATCGTGCCTGCCACAGCTCGAAGTTGGACGCCGACACGACGTTTTCGGTCCGCCCGCGCGGCACATTATGCTCCCACAACACGACCAGCCGATCGCCATCCGGATACACCAGCGGTCGCAGCAACACACCGTGGACCAGACTGTAAATGGTCGTGCTCGCCGCGATGCCCGGCGCCAACGTCGCGATCACCGCAATCGCGAACAGCGACCGCCGCGCGAGCAACCGATATCCCAGCCGAAGGTCCGCCCGCACATCATCCAGCCACTGCGTGCGCCGACTCCGGAGCGCATGACGATCACTCATTTGCTCGAGCGTCGAACGGACTCGCGATAGGTCGCCAAAGGCGCGCAGCGCTTCTGTGCGAGCGTCACCCTCCGACAGCCCGCGCGTCATCATGTCCTTCACACGCGATTCGAGATGGAAGGCCAGCTCATCGTCGATGTCCGCGCGCGGATCTCCACCCCACAGCCGCGCGTATCGGCGCCAGAACGGCGTTTCCTGTTTCATCACACGCTTCCCGGCTTCAGCGTGAGGACGCGCTCGACCGCCCGCACGTAGCGCGCCCAGTCCTCGGTGCGCACGCGCAACTCTTTCTTGCCGGTCGCAGTAAGACTGTAGAACTTCGCCCGGCGATTGTTGTCCGAATACCCCCACTCCGCCTCGATCAGACCCTTGTGCTCGAGGCGATGCAAGGCCGGGTAGAGCGTGCCCTCTTCGATCTGCAGCTCGTCCTCGCTTGCATCCTTGATCCAGTTCGCAATCGCGTAGCCGTGCATTTCTCCCCAGGACAAGGTCTTGAGGATCATGAAGTCGAGTGTGCCCTGGACGGCGTCAATGACATTGCGCGGCATCGGTCCTCCCTAGGTTGGCAAGGGAAGTTGCGACGAGATACCTAGGTTCGCAAGGGGGGAATGGCCGCCCCGGATCGGGAGCCGACACTGACTGCGGCACATAACTGCGGCACATAACTGCGGCACGGAACGGCGGCACATAACGGCGGCACGGGACTGCGGCACATAACTGCGGCACGGAACGGCGGCACATGACTGCGGCACGGAACGGCGGCACATAACTGTTCCGTGCCGCTGTCACGAGCCGCCGTTCCGCTGTTTAGGCTGCCTGGAAGTTGCCGTGCCAGGCATCTCGCAGCGGCTCGACTGATGCGGCCTTCACTCTGGGATCCGTACTGAGCAGTTTTTGCACGAAGGCGCGGTGCTCCTCGTTCACTGAGCCGCGCTCGAGCCGCGCGATCGCGCCGTACCACTCGACATCGCCCGAACCCATGATCACGAGTCCGCGCGCTTCCAGGGCAGCGGACAGCTCGTGCAGAAAGCTGTCGATCGCAGCTTCATCCAGTTTTTCGTCGAGCCGCAGCGTAACCGGAATCTCCAGCTCCTGGAACTCGGCCAGGCGCTGCTTCTTTCGCAGACGTTTGCGCATACTCTCACCCGTGTTGTTGTGGTGGTCGTTTCCGCGTGACGGGGAGGACCCTGACCATTGGGCAGGCACGCGTGAGTGCGTATGACTGGCACCGCAGACTCGATTCAACACTCACCTCAGGCGGAGGCCGGATCAAGTGTCACTGGGTGTTACACTCGTGCAAAGTCCAATAAGGAAAAGGAGTTGCAGGCGACTGGCAGGACCACGTTTGTGCTATCGTTGGGGGACCGGCCGGGAGTTTGGGCGCCCGGGGGGTTCGGGAATTGGGTGTCGGTGTACGGGAGCAGGAGCTAGGAGCGGGAGCAGGAGCGGGCGGGAATTCGGGGTTCGGGTGTCTCCGATGGCCCGATTGCCCGAATGGCCCGAATAGCCCGAACACCCGCCCGCTCCTGCTCCCGCTCCTACTCCCGCTCCTGAACACCGGATCCCGAGAACCCGAGTCCCCGAGAACCCGGCAGTTTGCAGACCCACCCTCGCGCCGCCCTAACGTTGCCTGGCATTACGGACATCGTATGTTGGAGTCTCCTTCGTTGTCCCCCGAACCAATCAAATAACCATGAAACGCATCGCGCGCGTGTACCTCGCCGTCGTGCTGCTCGCCCTGCCACTGGGTGCGGTAGCGCAGAAACGACCCCTCAGGCAGGCCGACTGGGATCGCTGGCGATCCGTTGGCGCCGCCTCGCTGTCAGCGGACGGCAAGTGGGTTGCCTACACCCAGAACCCGCGCGTGGGCGACGGCGATTTCGTCGTGCGATCCACGACCGGAACTACCGAGTACCACGTGAATCTCGGCTACACCAACCGCGAGAATAACACGCCGGGCGGCGAGCGCGGCCGGGCCGGCGGCGGTGGCGGAGGTGGTGGCCGTGGCGGACGCGGTGGTGGCGGCGGTGGCGCGGCGGGCCCGTTCAGCGCGGATGCCAAGTACGCGTTCGTGATGGTGTCGGCGCTGCCCAAGGTGCAGGTCGACAGTGCCGAGCGGGCAAACGCCGGCCGCGGCCGGGCTGGACGCGCGGGCGGTGGTGGAGCGGCGGGCGGCGCAAACACGCCCAGTTCGCTGCGCATCATTCGATTGGCCGATGGCAACATCGAGACCGTGGCTGGTGCACGCAGCTTCCGCATTCCCGAGGCGAGCAGCAAATGGCTGGTCTATTCGCCTGGCGCAAATGCGAGTGATCCCGACTCGACAGCGGCTGGTGGCCAGGGCACAGGTCGAGCGGGTCGCGGAGGACAGGGCGGGGGCGGGGGCGGTGGCGCGGGAATTGGCGGAGTCACACGCCGCACGTATGGCAGTGCGATCGTGCTGCGCAATCTCGATACGGGTGCCGAAGAACGCTTGAGCGATGTTGCGTCCTACACCTTCGATGACAGCGCCAAGGTCCTCGCGTATACAGTGACCTCGCGTGATTCGACCAAAGACGGCGTGTTCATCCGCGATCTCAACGCGGGAACCACGAAGACCGTGCTGAGCGGTCCGGGCAACTATCGCGGATTCACATTCGATCGCACGCAGCAGCAGTTCGTCTTTGCGACCGACCGCGAAGACTTCGGCAAACCGGAAGCGCGTTTGACGGTGTATCACGGCACGGTGCGCACAGGCACGGCCCAGCCGGTGCTCAACTCCACTGCCCTGCCCACCAACATGCGATTCCCGGACAACTTTGCCGCGAACTTCACGCGCGCCGGCAACGCGATCACGGTTTCGATCGCGCCACCGGCCGAGGAGGCCGTGCCGGCGGATTCACTGACCGGCAAGGCACGCTTCGACCTGTGGCACTGGAAGGACAAGCAGATTCAACCGACCCAGTTGGTGCAGGTGAACCAGGCCCGCAATCGCACGTATCAGGCGTTGCTCAATCTTTCGACGAAGAAATTGACGCAGATCACGACGGAAGAGTTCCCCAATCTCTCGCTCTCCGACGATGCCAGAGTCGGGCTGGCTTCGACTAGTGTGGCTTACGCACTCGAGTCGACCTGGGGCGCTGGCGGCAATGACGTGAACGTGGTCGACCCCGTAGCCGGCACGCGCAAGGAGATCGCGAAGAAGATCACCGGCCAGGCGCAGCTCTCGGTCGGCAGTAAATACGTTCTCTACTACGACAACACGCACTGGTTTGCACACAACATCGCGACCGGAAAAACCGTTGACATCACGGCACCGGTAACCGGCGTGCATTTCGAGCAGGAGACTTTCAGCCGCCCGGATGATCCGAGCGCCTGGGGTGTGGCCGGCTGGACCCGCGACGATCGCTCGGTGCTGGTCTATGATCGCTTCGACATCTGGGAGCTGGATCCGAACGGCGTGCGACCGGCGGTCGTGCTCACCGACTCGTTGGGTCGTCGCGAGAACATGACGTTGCGCCTGATCAACCTCGATAACGATGAGGATGAGCGTTACGTGGACACGTCGAAGCCGCTTTGGCTTTCCGCGTTCGACGAGGACAGCAAGGAGAGTGGCTTTTATCGTGGGCGGCTGGATGCGCGCCGGTCGCCGGAGAAGGTCGTGATGGCGCCCGTGCGATTCGGGAATCCAACCAAGGCAAAAAACGCCGATGTGTACATGGCGACCAAGAGCACGTTTGTTGATTTCCCCAACCTGTATGTCGGCCCCAACCTGGCCAGCCTGAACACGAAGGTGTCGGACGCGAATCCCTGGCAGAGCGAGTACAGCTGGGGCACGGCCGAGCTGGTCGAGTGGCTTAGTGATGACGGCATTCCGCGGCAGGGTGTGCTGTACAAGCCCGACAACTTCGATCCCACGAAGAAGTATCCAATGATCACGTACTTCTACGAGGATCTCTCGGACGGGCTCTATTCCTATATCGCGCCCAATGGCGGCACGTCAGTGAACATCACGCACTACGTGTCGAACGGATACCTGATGTTCGAGCCGGACATCCATTACGAGATGGGTCATCCGGGCGCGAGTGCGATGAAGTCGATCCTGCCAGGCGTGCACAAGCTGATCGAGCGAGGCTACGTCGATCCCAAGCGGCTCGGCCTGCAGGGACATTCATGGGGCGGCTACCAGATCGCGTACATGATCACGCAGACTGGCTTGTTTGCTGCCGCGGAAGCGGGTGCGCCGGTTTCGAACATGACCAGCGCCTACGGCGGCATCCGCTGGGAAAGCGGCATCAACCGCGCCGGCCAGTACGAGACCGGTCAGAGCCGGATCGGCAAGTCGATCTGGGAAGGCTTGCCGCTCTATCTCGAGAACTCGCCGCTGTTCAGCCTGGATCGCGTGAAGACGCCACTCTTGATCCTGCACAACGACCTGGACGGCGCCGTGCCGTGGTACCAGGGCATCGAGCTGTACATCGGCATGCGCAGGCTCGGGAAAGAAGCGTATCTCTTCAATTACAACAACGAGCTGCACGGCATCTCGGGCCGCGCGAATCAAAAGGACTGGGCAATGCGCATGCAGCAGTTCTTTGATGCCAAGCTCAAGGGCACGCCACCGCCCGACTGGATGGTCAACGGCATTCCGGCCAAGGACAAAGGCAAGGATGTGCTGAAGAAGGTTGTGACGACGACCAATTAGGATGCCTTCCAGAGTCCAGCGTCCGGGCGCAGGAAGACGTTTCTTGCGCTCGGGCTTTTTCTTGCCTGCGATCGGCGGCCGGGAATCCGTCCTCCCCCACAGTTGAGTGTGGGGGAGGAGTTCCGGGATGTATCGCGGTTGCTGAATGCTACTTGTTGTGTATTACGATGCTGCCGCCGCCGAGCGCGGTTGCGGCTGCTGAATCCTCAGGCTCGCCGATCTGGTTATCGTACACAACATCCCCGTCGACTTGCCAGATCTTGATACGGAACTGGTCTGGCTCACTACTGCCGCCATCGACGGCCGTGATCATGAATCCGAATTGTGCCGTACTGCCGGCGATGGTGCCGATGCCCTTGAATTGTGCTTTGGTACCGGCGACAACCAGCCAGTCATATGAAGTACTGCTAAAGGTCAATCCACCGGCCTTGAACTGGAATTCGCTGTTGCCGATCGGCACGTTCGCACCTTTCTGGTAGCGTGAAACGAATCCGAAGGTGGCTTTGCCGATCGTGCTGCCATCAGCGTTGCAGCCATTGAAGCGACACGCGCCGTATGGCGAGTTGATCCAGCCGCCGCCAGTGACGAATCCGGCGTTGGGATCAAATACGACCACGAATGCGGTCGTGCTTTCTTCTGCGCTCGAGCGTGTGGTCGACGCGACCCCGTCACTGATGCGGACCGTGAGCGTGTATACGCCCGCCTTCGTGAAGGTGCGTGACGCGCCGATCGTGCCCGCTCCGTTGGCCTCGCTCACGGTCGCCGGAGAGGTGACTCCATCACTCCAGATCACCGTGGCGGTGTGCAGATCCGGCAGGTCGGCGTCGCCGAAGGTTGCGCTCAGCTCGACACTCGTGCCGACTGCCATGGGCGCGATCGGCAACGTCAGGGCGCCAATCACGGGCGACAGGTTCCTCTGGGCAACCAGGAAGGGCGAGAGTGACGTGGTTGTACCACAGATGATTCTGAGGCTCGAGTCGATGGTTCGGGTGATGTTTTCCCACGCGCCGGTGCCCGCGTTGTAGTGCAGGAGCTGGAGCGTGCTATAGTCGGTATAGCTCACGCTCTCATAATTGATGCATACGGTAATCATGCCGCTGACGACCGCCGTGGTCGAGATGTCGTAGTATGTCCCGGGCTGACCGAGGCGGAATCCTCCCGGCGGCGGAGGTGAGCCGGTCTGGCCCAGCGTGCCGGAGGTCACGGTGGTCTGACCACCCGTCGTCACGCTGCCGAACGTGATGCCGGCCGGGCCGGGCTGGCCGGTGCTGCTATCGAGCGGCGTGACACTCACGTTGCTGCCCGTGCCGGTGGTCCCTGGCGGGAACGGCGCCACCTGCACCGCGGCGTCGGCCAGCCTGCAGGCGGGCACGTACATCACGCGGTCTCCGGTCGCGGCCGCGCCAAATCCGTAGCCATTACAGCCGTGCGCTGTCGGCAATGGCCTCGAGCCGAGCAGCGCACCATCATTCTTGTTGTATACATTGACCGTCGAGCCGTTCAGCAGGAAGACGTGTTCGAAGGACACCGCGATGGTGGGATTCGCGGCCGTACTGCTCACCGCAAACGCCCGAGCGACGACGCCATCACTGATGCGGCGCCGTTCGGCCTGCGTACCGTTAAGCACCCAATAGGTCTTGCCATCCGGATCCGCTGCCGGCTGGTTTTGCGGGTCCGCCGCTGCAATGGAGCCCGTGAGCTGCCGCAGGGTACCCGCGGCGTAATCGATCTCATACAACGGACCGTTGAACGCGCGGCTCACCAGTTTGCCGCTAGCGGGCACATAATGCAGACCACGGTGGTCGAAGAAATTCTTGTAATCGAGGAAAACACCCTGCGCGGTGTAGCGTGCCAGACAGGTAACCCCGTCGTGACCTTCGGCGACGTAGATGTACGTACCATCAAAGGCAATGCCGGTTGCTGAGTGCGAGCATGCTGGTACCAGTGCACTCGGTCCGTTGGAGATCGCGGCAAACCCGACTGCACTCGCTTGCGCACCACGAGCGTCAGTCACGGTCAGATTGACCTGGTAAGCGCCGGCCACTGCGTAGGCATGACTGGGCGTCACCCCGGCGCCCGTGTCGCCATCGCCGAAGGTCCACTTATACGTGAGTGCGTCGCCATCGGAGTCGGTCGAGCCGCTCGCATCGAATTGCACGGCTGCACCGAGCTGACCCTGGTGGTAGAGCGCCCGGATCGCGGCGACCGGCGCGGCATTCACCTGAATCAGGTCTACCCGCGCTTGACCATTGCCCTGCACGTACATGATGCGATCGCCGGCCAGCGATGCGCCCAAGCCGTAACTATAAAAATTGATGGCTGTGAATGGCACATTGGCCAGGAAAGCGCCGGTCGATTTGTTGTATGCATTCACGCCCGTGCCCATCGGCACGAACACCTGTGAGTTGGAGACCGCGATACGCGATGGGCTCGCGTCGGTCTGCACCGGGAATGACTGCAGCACGCTGTTGTCAGTGATGCGGCGATGCTCGACACGACCCGCCGTCAACACCCAGAACGTCTGGCCGTCCGGATCGGCCGCTGGCGAGTTCTGATCGTTGTCGGATGATCCGCCCGGCATCACGCTGAACCCCGTCAGGCTGCTGATTGTACCCGTAGCATAATCGATCGCGATCAGCCGACCGGCCCAGGTTCGGCTGACCAGCTTTCCAGTCGAAGGCACGAAATGGAGACCGCGATGGTCCACTGACACCTGTTTGTAATCCTCGAACAGGCCGCTCGATGAGTAGCGCGTGATGCATTGAAGAAGGCCATCATGACCTTCGGCCACGTAGTAATTGGTTCCGTCGTGCGCGACGCCGGTCACTGAGTGACTGCAGGCGCCGGGCAATGCCTGAAGCCCATCGGAAATGACGGTCTTGACCGTTGCGAGCGCAGTTGCCGCCGAGGGATCGGTTACGGTGACTGTGGCCGTGTAAACGCCGGGTGTGGCGTAGCTGTGTGTCGGTGTCGCGCCGCTGCCTGTACTCCCGTCGCCAAAGTCCCAACTGTATGTGACCACATCTCCATCCGGATCGGAGGCCGTAGCGACGAAGGCGACCGCCGCAGCTTTGAGGCCTGCATAGGGTCCGCCGGCCGCGACCGTCGGTGCCGAGTTGAGGTGCATCATTTCGACGCGCGCCAGTCGGTTGGTCTGCGCGTAGATCACGCGGTCGGCGGTGAGCGACATGCCGAGTCCATACCCGTAGATGCTCGTACTGCTGAGCGAAACGGTGCCGGCCAACTGGCCGGTGGTTTTATTGTATGCGTTTACTGCGTTGCCCTGCGGCACGATCACGTAGGTAGTAGAAACGGCGATCCGCGAAACGGTCGCGTCGCTCTGGACCGTGAAAGGGTACGTCAGCGAGTTGTCGCTCAGGCGGCGTCGCTCGGCATTGCCTCCGTTCAGCGCCCAGTACGTCAGACCATCCGGATCTGCGGCCGGCTGTGCCTGGTCATCGGGTGTAGGGCTGAAATTCGTGAGCTGCGCTGCGGTGCCATTCGGGTAGTCGATTTGTACCAACGGACCATTGTATCGGCGCGTGACCAGTTTGCCGGTGGCCGACACAAAATGCAGTCCGCGATGATCGACGAAGTTCTTGTGGTCCAGGTACAGCCCCTGGGCGCTGAACCGCGTGATGCAAGTCCCGCCGTCATGGCCATCGGCCATGTAGTAATTGGTACCGTCGAAGGCCGCGCCGGTGATGTTGTAGCCGCACGCGCTCAGCATTCCGTTCAGTCCATCGGAAATCACGACTGATGCGGTCGCGCTGGCCGAGGCGCCAAATGCATCGGTCACGGTCACGGTCGCGCTGTAAAGGCCAGGCGCAACGTAACTGTGGACGCCTGCAGCCCCGCTGCCCGTGTTGCCATCGCCGAAGACCCAGCTGTAGCTGAGCGCATCACCATCCGCGTCCGCTGCGCTGGGAGCAAACGTGACCGGGGCATTCTTCAGACCACCGTACGGCCCACCTGCGGAAACGGTCGGCGCGGTATTCGCCCGCGCGAACTCAGACGGAACCACGATCTGCCCCTTGCTGTTGTCCCCCCAGCAGCTGATCGTTCGGTCCGCGCGCAAGGCGCACGAGTGACTCCGACCGGCCGCAACCTGCGCGAATGTGCCGGCTGGCGGCGTGGCCCGGCCATCGACGTTGTAACCCCAGCACGAAATGGTACCGCTGGTGGCCAATGCACAGGTGTGAGACTGGGCGGCGCGCACATCAACGAAGTTCCCCGCGTGGGCAAAGGTCGTGAACGCGCCGGTGGGCGTACCGCCGACTTCGCCAAAGCCGTTGCTGCCCCAGCAAACGATCGCCTCATCGGTGCGCACGGCACAGGCATGATGCTCGCCCGCACTCACACGCTGGAATGCGCCGCTGGGTGGCACGAACGTGCCACCGTTGTTCGGATAACCGTTGCCGGAACACACGATCGACTGCTGACCGTCGATCGCGCAGCTGTTCAGCCAGCCCGCGCTGACCTGCGCGTAGATACCGGGTGGCAGGTCCTTCGCATGGAAAGCATTGAGTCCCCAGCAATTCAGCGTGCCATCGAGCGCGAGGGCGCAGCCGTGATATTGGCCAATGCTCGCCTGCGCGAAGGATCCCGCCGGCGCTGCGTTCTGCCCCGAACCATCGCTGCCCCAGCATTGGATCGAGCTGTTGGTCAACAATCCGCAGGTGGTGGAGAATCCACCGCTCAGTTGGGTGAACGTCGCAGTTGGCGGGATATTGTGAGCGCCGTACGGATTGGCGCCCCAACACCGACCGGTACCATTAGCGCGGAGCGCGCAGGTGTAAAGCTCGCCGGCCGCAATCTGCGGCGCCGGATCGCCCACCGTGACCATAGGCGTTCCCGGCGGCGTGTCGTAGGAAGGACGGTTGCTGCGATCCGGATCGAGTGGCAGGTTATCATTACAGCCCGCAAGCAGGCCGACCAACCAACACCACGCGAAGCGTTGTCGTCGAAGTACACTCAGCATCGAGTTCTCCTTGTACGTTGAATGGATTACGCGCGTTGCAACGGTTTCATCGTCCAGGCGACGATCAGCTGCGCCAGCTCTCCGGGTGACGAGAACTCGGCTTTTTCACCGGTCGCGATCAGCTCGATGCAACCGGAGAACTGCGGCTGTGAATCGGGGCGGAACTCTGTCCGCACAAGGAAGTGAGCTACGACCTCGGAATGCGTGTCCTCGACTTCAGGCTGCTTCATGCGCGCGCAAACTAAGCGAGCACCATGAAGTTCCCCGCAAGCTCGCGTCAACTGAGCCATGCAGCGCGAGTTAGAGGCTCCGATGCTTCGACTCTTCGCGCTCGGCGAATTGCGCCTCACCGGTGCCGACGCGCGGCTTTCCAGTCGCCGGAAGCAGCTCGCGCTGCTCCTGTTTCTGGCTCGCCGTGGCGAGCGCGGTGCATCGCGTGCCGAGTTGGGAGCCCTGCTGTGGGGCGAACGGCCGGAGGAGAAAGCACGTCAGTCGCTGCGCCAGGCACTGGTCGAGCTGCGCCAGATCCTGGGCGATGCATTGGAGGTCGGACCTACCGTCATCCGGCTGGTCGATGCCCGACTGCAGCTCGACGTGGCGGAGTTCGAAGTCGCCGCCGCGGCAGGTCACGCCGAAGCGGCCATCATGCTGTGGCGCGGCGAATTCCTCGCCGATGCCGAATCGCTGGGCGGCGAATCCTACCGGGACTGGATCGATCTCGAGCGTCGTACTCTGCACGAACGCTTTCGCACGCTGCTGGATCAGACATCCTGGTCAGCCGAACAAGCCGACGATTGGGAGCGGGCTGCCCGGTACGCGCAACGCTGGGCCGAGGTCGAGCCGTATGCCGAAACGCCGCACCGCCGCTGGTGCCGCGCGCTGCAGCTAACCGGTCGATTGGGCGAGGCGCGCGGCCAACTCGCCGCCTACCGCGAGCGGATCTCCGAATTCAATGCCGAGCCATCGGCCGAGCTGATTCGGCTGGCAGCCAGCCTGAGCCAGGAGCCTAAGGAACCGAGGCCGCGACAAAGCTCGGCCGCGGTATTCGCGCCCGACCTGGTGGGACGAGAGTCGATCCTGACCGATTTGCTGGAAGCGTGGCGCGCCAGTGCGGAAACCGCCGTGGTGATCCTGCTCGAAAGCGATGCTGGCCTGGGTAAAACGCGGCTTTGCGATGAATTCGTGCGGCGGCTATCCAGTGAATGGCCTGAAGCCGTCATCCTCAAGGGCAGTGCCGAAACCGAAGAGCAATCCGCCAGTGTCGCCGCGGCTGCGCTCAGCGGTCTGCGCAACGCGCCCGGACTCTCGGGAGCGTCCGACCACGACCTGGCTGAGCTGGCGCAAATCGTACCGGCGATTCGCGGCCGCTTCGAGCATCTGCCAGCTTCCTCCGGCGACCTCCAAACAGTCGGCACTGCCTCTGCCCGCGTGCTCCGCGATGTGGCGGCCGAAGCACGTGTGCTCGTGTTGATCGACAACTTCGACAACGCGGACGCGCTCAGCCGTACCATACTGTTGAGCATTGCAAGCGTGGTGAATGAGCCGGGCCTCATGGTCCTGTGTACATCGGGCGATGCCGTGGTCGAGCCGGCTGAAATACGTGAGCTGCGCATGCTGTCACGTACCCGGCGCATTCGGCTCCAGGCGCTCGATCTCGATGCGACGACGGCCCTGGTCGCGTCTATGCTGGGCTCGCTCAGCAACGACGTTCGGTCTTTCATTGCGACGCTCCACACGGAGGCGGGTGGCAACCCCCTGTTCGTGCGCGAGATCCTGCTCGGGCTGGTCGACGAAGGTCACCTGCACGTCGATGCGAAGGGAAGCTGGAAAGTCGATGCCGAAGTAGGCACGGGCACCTACCGTCTGCCCCGCACGGTTCGCCAGATCGTCACGCGCCGGCTGCAGCAGCTCGATGATGCGCAACACCGCGTCGCCGCGGCCGTGGCGACCCAACACATTTCGACTGATGACGACCTTGCCAGATCCACCGGCCTGCATCCGCACGAGATTCGCACTGCAGTCGACGAGCTGATCGCGCGGCGACTGTTGCGCCGTACATCGCCCGCCTCGCCGACGCTTTCGTTCACGCATGAGCTGATCCGGCGCGTCGCCATCGAGCTTTTGCTGCCACTCTGGCCGGCTACCGACCCGCTGATTGCAAAGCGCGCTCTCGAGCGACAGCCGGCCTTCGTGCTCAAGCGAGTGCACTGGCCCGCAGCCGTTGCCACGGTCGCGTTGGTAGCGATCGCCCTGCTCTATTTCGTGCCAATCGAAGGCACGCGCGCGGCGGAGCCGGGTCTGAATACCGTGGTCGTCTTCCCTTTCGAGATGCTCGCCGATTCCGACTATCACTATCTCGGTGATGGACTGGTAGACCTGATCAGCTTCAACATCGACCGCGCCGGTGACGTACGCGCGATCTCGCCGCGCACCGTATTCAGCGCAGTCAAAGCCGCGGAAGACAACCCGGAGTTTGTCGAGCTGGCGCGCGGGTTCGGCGCCGGACGCTATGTCACGGGCACAGTACTGCTGCAGAAGAATCGCCTGCGCATTACCGCCTACATCAACGAGCTGTCCGACCGCAGAAACCAGCCGATTGCCGAGACTGTCGAAGGTCCGGCCGATTCCGCGTTTGCCCTTGCGGCGCGGCTGTCGGTGGGTCTGCTCACGCGGCTGCAAGGCGGTCTGCATACCGATGTTATGCAATCGCGACCGAACGGCACTTCGTTGCCCGCGCTCAAGGCCTACCTCAGCGGTGAACGTGAGTTTCGCGCCGGCCGCTACCCCGAAGCGGTGCAGGCATTCCGCGAGGCCATCGCCGCCGATTCGACGTTGGCGCTCGCGTACTATCGCCTTGCGTTCGCGGCCGAGTGGATTGTCGACGATTCACTGGCACTTTGGAGCGCGCGCCAGGCCGCGCGGCACGCACGGGAGTTGCCCGACCGGCCACGTCGACTGATCGAAGGATTCCTCGCGTGGCGCGAGGGCGATGCCGAAACGGCCGAGCGGTTGTACAAAGAAGTCTTGCGACAGTACCCACGGGACGCCGAAGCGCTCTACAATCTCGGCGAAGTCCTGTTTCATCTGAATCCAATGCGCGGCCGCTCCATACTGGAAGCGCGACTGCCCTTCGAGGGATTGCTGGCCACCGAGCCGGCCAACGGCACCGCTACCACGCATCTCTCCCGAATCGCCCTCGCTTTCAAAGATGCCGATGCCGAAAGAACCCTTGTGCGACGTTTCGGACGGGTCAGGGAGCCCGATCCACTCTGGATGATCGGCTACGGCACCAAAACCGACCGCGACACCGTGCTCGCGCGAGTCAGTCGATCGAGGGCCGTTGACCTGGCGGTAATGCTCGTACGAACTGCCGTGTACACGCACAATCTCGAGGCCGCCGCTCAGATGGCCGCGCTGATTCAGAGCCCTGAACGGACGTGGCCTGAGCAGCAGGCGGGCCACTTGTACTCGGGCGTCCTTGCCATCGCCGCTGGTCAGGTGAACCGCGGCCTGGCCCTGCTGACCAACATCGACGAGAACGAGGCATTGCCGTACAAAGCCGTGCTCGCATCAGCGCCGCATTTGCGAGTAGATCCTGCGATCCTGCAGGACCTGCGCATGGGGCTGGAATCCTGGCAGCCGAAAACACCTTTGCGGCTGGACCTGTACCATCAACCGCTAACGCCCAACCTTGCGCCACCAGTGCGCGCCTACCTCCAGGGTCGGCTGAGTATTGCGCTTGGTGATGTGACCGGAGTACGCGCCGCCGAGCGAAAACTCGCTGAATTGTCAGGATTGACCGAAGAAGCCGATGCGCTGCGACGTGTGTATCGCGCCGGCATGCGCGCCGGCATTGCCTGGCTCGAAGGCCGGCTCGGCGATGTGCTGATCGAATTGCAGCGAGAGAACGCGTCGGTCCCGCCCAACCTCACACCCCACGCCTTTGCGTCGCAGGCCTTCGAACGGTTCATCCGCGCCCGCGCGCTGCAACATGCCGGACGGTCCGCCGAAGCCCTGAACTGGTACCGCTCCATCGGGGAGAACAGCCTGTACGACCTGATCTACCTCGCGCCGGCCACCTTTCACCAGGCAGAAATCCACCAGGCCGGAAACGATTCTGCAGCCGCCCGCGCAGATTACGATCGTAGCGCCGCGTTGTGGCAAAACGCTGATCTGCAGCTGCGTGCATTCGCCTCTACCGCCCGGAACCACTCAGCACAGCTCGATCGCACTGCCCGCCCCAACCAATGACCATCTGCGAGATGATTCGTGACCGAAGCTGGTAGGTTCTCGCGCCTGCTGCGATGCCGATCTCCTCGATGCACAGATTGCCGGCTCGCTCAATGCCCAGCAGATCACCTATCTGGAACGCCTCAAGCCAGCAGTGCTCACCTGCTCAAGCTGATCGATGATGTGCTCGACCTGGCCAGAGTCGAAGCCGGCCGCATGAAGGTCGAGCACGAATCTGGTTGTGCGTGCCGTTTCCTCGGCACTGGCCATTGTGGGATGCGCGAAGCTGCGTTACGCACAGCAGCCGAGGATAGCGAGTGACGCCGCAGTCGCCGGCCCCGGCACATGACCGCGGCAGGTCATAAAACCGGATCTTGCTTTCCAGGGTTCCCATGCTGCTAGGAGCGGCGTTAGCCTGCGCGAGAGGGTGAGCTTACGATCGCTTGAAGCTGCGCGGGCTATCGCATTATGATTTTCGGGCTCGGGCCTTGTTATAGCCACGGTACTCGAGGATCTGCTTCAGACGCGCGAGATCCTTGCGATTGGCGCTCTTCATTGAGCGCGCGATGAGTGGAGCCAGCAGTTTGGAAAAGCCGGTCGGGGTGCCTCGATTGCGCAGTGTCATCCGGGTCATCCCGCCCGACGCGTCCTCCCATGTATAGCTGGTTTCCATCGGGAAAGGCCCTTCCGCTGTTCTCATCACAACCCGCCGTTCCGGAACCAGCTCGATGACTTCATACGTGTAAGTGAGCGTCCGCCGCAGAAAATTCGCGGTAAACCTGATCCGTGTTCCGACTTTGAGCGGCCCCGGGGTCTCCTGTTCCGCGGACAGGATGTTGACGTACCACTCCGGTGCATTAACCGGATCGGCCGAATACTGCGCGACTTCCGAGCGCGGCCGCTGGATGAGTGCGACGGTTGAGACTTCAACTTCCATCAGCGGATTGGCTCGTGGTCAGTGGTCATTTTTGAAGTCGACGATCCAATCATGGCCCGGGTCTCAAGACGCAGCAACCGCCGCAGGCACGGCAGCTACAAATTCACCCTATCTCCGGCACCTTCGCCACCGTGTCGTGGGGCGCACCGCCATAAAACCGCCGCATCTTCCACAATTCCGCCACAACTTCCTGACAAATCTCTGACATTTGCCTCTGTTTTTGCCGATTGCGGTGCGGGTATACTCGCCGTACCCCAATCAAGTGAGTGAGTATGCGCCTCGAATCTGCGCGGGAGCTGAAAGAATCGCTTCTGGCCACCGGTCTGACCGCGGCTGCGATTGCACCCCGTCGCGCGGGTGCCCGTGCGGCCGCCAATCGCTTCGAGCTGAACGCGGTGGCTGCCGGACCGGTGGAGGAAGTGCCCGAACTTCCGCGATCGCTGGCTGTCGGCATATCGAAGAAGCGCGGCCGGCCTGGGTACAGCATCGCGTTGCGCGTGCAACGGCAAGCCTTGCTGAACAGCGATTTCGTCGAGCAGGTGAAGAAGAAGTCGCGCGGTGAGGTCGACGTGCGATTCATTGGCCGGATCGTGAAGCGCATGGCGGCCGTGCCGTGGCATCAGAAACGGCAACGCCCAATGTTTATCGGCAGTTCAGTCGGGCATTTCAAGATCACCGCGGGCACCCTGGGCGGCTTTGTCGAGAACTCGGCCGGCATGCCCTTCATCCTGTCGAACAATCACGTGCTGGCCAACGAGGACAACGCGCGGAAGGGCGATGCCATTCTGCAGCAGGGCCGGCTGGATGGTGGCCGGAACCCGCGCGACCTGGTTGGACGGCTGGGCCCGTGGATCAAAATGAACCGGCGCCACAACCTGGTGGATGCCGCACTCGCCGAGATCTACGATGACATCTTGTTCTACCCAACCTACTTGCGCGACTTCCCCAGCAACGCGCGAACTGTGCGTGGCCTGGCCGACGAGGAATCGCTCGACATCGGTGATCGCGTACGCAAGATTGGCCGTACCACCGGGTTTACAAGCGGTCGCGTGACTGCATTCGAGCTGGACAACGTCGTGGTCAGTTACGACCGCGGAAACCTGGCGTTCGACGATCAGATCGAGATCGAAGGCGCGGGTACCGGGCCCTTCAGCGACGGTGGCGACAGCGGCTCAATGATCTTCGACAGTGATAACCGGGGCATAGGCCTGTTGTTTGCCGGTGGTGATACCGGCGGCACGAATGGACGCGGTCTGACCTATGCCAATCCATTGTGGACCGTGCTGCAACGGCTGCGAGTGAAACTGATTCTCTGACGGAGCGCGAATGCCCGACGACCAACGCCCAGTCTCGAAGGAGCGCGCGCGTGCCGCGAAGGACAAGGCGATGAAGCGGTTCGAGCGCCTGGGCGAGGTGGTGGGTGTCGGGCTGACCAAGGTGGGCGACGATTACGCGCTCAAGGTCAACCTCAAAACCGACCGGGACGAAAAGAAATTCCCCAGCACGATCGACGGTGTTCCCGTGCGCGTGGAAGTGGTCGGCACCATTCGCAAGCGTGCAGACGAATAGCCTTTGGCACAGCCAAGGCCGGGCCCCTCACAATTCGAGCCCCAGTACTTCGACGCGACCTGGACTGAGTCGCTTGCCAGCCTCTTCTCTCCATTGTACAATTAGTTGTACCATGCACGAACTACTGAGGATCTCGATTTCAGAGGCTCGAGCCCGATTGCCGGAACTGGCCCAACGCGCCATGGCGACGCCCGGCGCGGTGATCATCATTGAGCATCGCGATTACCCGGAGAACCTGGTGCTGACGACGGAAGGACACTATCGGATGCTGGAGGCGTTGGTGGAAAAGGGGGCAACTGCGCGGGGCGCGGGCTTTAAGCTGTCCGGCAGCATGTCGTCGGACCTGAGCGACGATGAGCTCGAGGCGGCGATGTCCGAGCTTCGGGCTGAAACCGCTGCCGCCGAACAGCGGAAATACGAGCGCTTCCTGAAGGAATTGCGCTGATCGGTGGCCCGCTACGTCACTGATACGCACCCGCTGGTGTGGTACGCGCGGTCGAAGCCAAAGAAGTTGGGACGCCGGGCGCGCCATGCATTCGAGCAGGCTGAGGCTGGAAAGGCCGTGATCTACGTACCGACGGTCGCCCTGGTCGAGGTGCTGGAACTGGTGCGCAGAGGATACATCAAGCTGTCCTTTCCACCCGGCCAGTGGGTCACGGCCCTGCTTTCCGAGGGCGGCTTCATGTCGGCGGATCTCACCACGGACGTTGTGCTGGCCGGCCAGGGCCTTTATGCGATCCCTGAACGCTGCGATCGACTGATTGCCGCGACCGCGCTGGCGTTGCGCCTGCCCCTGATCACGCGCGATCCGGCCATCGCCGCCGTTGGCATCGACGTCGTGTGGTGAGTGAGTCACTCGACTCCGGCGGCGTCCGGCCCGTGATGTTTCGGATGGCTCGAAAGGCAGCCGGTAGGATCGCGCTCGACTTCATTATTGTGAGCGCGAGTAGTGCCGAGGAAGCCATCGCCATTGCGCGTTCCATGCCGCATCAGCGCAACGGCGGCCGCGTCGTGATCCGCGCGATCGAACGCACGTAGACACCAATTTATCGCACCGACTGCTGTACTCCGAGCTGAACCCGTAACCGTCGTGTTGAGCGGATCGCCAAACTGTTGACTGACCCTGCGTGCCTCAACTCGCACGTCCATCACGTCTCTCTCGTACCCCAACGCAAGTGTGTATGCGAGTTCGGGTGCGTAGGTTGGGAGTTGGATCGAAGTTTACGCTGTGGCTGCCGGTGCTCGATTCGGTTGGCGCAGCGTGAGTTTTTCCCTTTCGACGTCCTGAGTTGCGTGAATCGGTTCTTAACGCGAGCCGGGTTTGCGCATCCATTCAGACAGGACCCGCTCCCCCGGCAATGGAACGACGACCGGAAGGATCCTGCTAATGAGAAACCATTTGATGTACATGACGGCTGCGTTGTTGTGCGGGTGCGGCAATGCGGCCACGGATGTGGATGAGCTGACGGATGTCGCCGACACCGTGCGCGTTGCGCTTGGCGATCTCGGGGCGAACACGTACAAGGGGTTCAGCGGCGGTTTGTATTTGAATGGCAGCAACGACGTGCCACCGGCACACGCGGCGGAAGGACGTCGTCGCGCGGCGCTGATCGTCCCGCGGGACGCGAGTGGCAACCCGAGCCCGAGCGGCCGAATCGTCATGCTGTCGATCGGCATGTCGAACGGCACGCAGGAGTTCTGCAACAGCGGCGGTTACACCGTCTGTCAGGCCTGGTCTTTCATGGGCAGGGCACAGGCGGATGCGTCGGTGAACCATGCCTCGCTTCGCATCCTCAATGGAGCACGCGGCGGCCAGGTGGCCGAGGTTTGGGCAACCCCGCAGTCGATCGAGTACGATCGCATCCGGAATGAAGGGCTTGCGCCGCTCGGATTGACCGAACGGCAAGTGCAAGTTGTGTGGACCAAGCTGGCAAACCGGCAGCCGTCAGTAGCGCTGCCCGACCCGAATGCGGATGCCTACCAGCTGAAGGCACTCATCGCGGACGTGGCGGCCGCACTCCGCCAACGGTATCCGAATCTGCAGATGATCTTCTTTTCGAGCCGCATTTACGCGGGCTTCGCGACGACCACGCTGAATCCCGAGCCTTACGCGTATGAGACCGGATTTGCGCACAAGTGGGCGATCGAAGATCAGATACGGTCGGGGGATTACAGCGGTGCCTGGCTTGCCTGGGGTCCCTATCTGTGGGCGGCCGATCAAAGCCGTCCGCGCTCGGATGGGCTCTTCTATGCGCCCGCCGATTTCCAGAGTGATGGCACCCACCCATCCACCGCGGGCGAGACCAAGGTGGCCAATCAGATGCTCGGGTTCTTCAAGACCAGCGAGTTTACCGCGTGCTGGTTCCTGGCCAACCGAGTGTGTTCATAGATGCGACCGAACTGCGCTAGCGCCCGCCGCGCGTGCGGCGGTCATCCCGCCGTTATCATCGCTTCGAGATAAATAATGTTCTGAGGAAGCTCATCCCAGCTGGAATGCCGCTCACAAGCGAGGACCGACGCCTCGGCCCGCGCCCGTCACGTCGTCGCCATTTCAGGAGTTCTGTCTGCTAGACTCGCAGAGAGGACCTCACATGTCGCGAATTCTTCCTTCGTTGCTGGCGGCGGTCAGGGTTTTGGTGCTCTCATTGTTGTTTGGATCGTCGGTTTTGTCTGCCCAACGAAGAGATCGCGAGCCACCAACGGCGCCAAACAACCTTGTTGTCACGGCCACTACGGAAAACAGCGTCTCGCTGGCGTGGGAGCCGTCGACGGACAACTCGGGTCGTTTCAGTTACGTCATCTGCTGCGCGGGGACCACCGTAACCGTCAGTCAGACGAAGACGAGCCACACGCTCGAGGGTCTGCAGTCTGGCAAGACCTATACTTTTCGCGTCTACGCCAAGGATGCCGCCGGCAACCTTTCCAAGTCCAGCAACGCTATAACGGTCACATTACCCGGGGATGTCGCCGCGCCGACCAAGCCGGTCATGGGCGTGTTGGATGTAGGCCCGACCCACGCCTCGTTGAACTGGTCGTCCTCTGACGACGGATCGTTCATCTGGTACACGATCTTCATCGACGGGGAACCCGTCTTAACCGTGAATTCGAAGTCAGCTACGTTTGTGTGCGCCAAGGTTCTGGTGCCTACCGGTTGTACTCCGCTGGATCAAGAGACGACGTATACGTTCACGGTCCAGGCTCGAGACATTGACGGGAATCTGTCGTCCTTCAGCGACCCCATCGTCGTGACCACCGACCATGCTCCCGACGACCACATTCCGCCGACCCAGCCGACGAACCTCACGGCGGAAGATAATGGCGGACACATCATCGTGAGTTGGACTCCCTCGACCGACGACGTCGCTGCGCAGTCATTCATCCGCTACGACGTTTACGTAAATGGTGAGCTGCGCGCGGTCGTGGTCGGCCAGTCGATTGCCGAGGTCGAGGCCGATCTCGGTATCAACGACATTTCGGTTATCGCCATCGATACCGCGGACAACGAGTCGAGCCCCGGTACGACCACTCTGAATCGCCTGCTGTCGTCAGCCGGTTTATTTGCTTGGCCTCGCTTTTAGAATCCGCGGCTACGGCCCAACCCAGCGCGCGGTCTGGGCGACCTCATCGATGAGCTGCTCCAGCTCGCGCAGGATGGCAGGAGAGCCCGAACAGCCGCCGTCACGCAGAACGGTCTTGAAGCTGGATTGATTCAGCAGCGAGGTTTCCACCACAGGCGCATCGGACGCGTATCGACCGCAAGCCGCACTGCCCATCGTGTACTGATCAGGGAGCTGTGCGTATCCGCTCTGCTCGAAGCGCGCGATCACTTCGCGCACCCGCTGGGGGTTGACATTGCTGGTGGAAATGCCCGTAGCCTTCACGTTGCGGAATCCGACAAAGACGACGCGGCCGTCGGCCGACAGGTAAACGGCGTACTCGGGACACCCGCCGCGACAGGCTCCACGCTTGAGCGAGACAACGGCTTGCGGTCCGCTGGCCTGCTGCGATGGCAGAGAAGTGCAACCAACCAGTATCATCAACCAGCAGGCGCGTCTCATCGTGCGATGACTCGTTTGGTCCAGCTGGCCACGCCATCCGAAAGCACGACTTCCAATTCCGGCCTCGCTGACTGCACCACGGCGGTTCCGCCGGTCGCAAACGACAGGACTTCGCCGGTGGCTGCATCCCTGATCATCGCCATCGCGTATCGATCGGCGTTCCACTGTACTCGTGTGCCGCGTCCTTCGCGCGCCGCGCTCAATTCGGTCTGCGTCCCGAGCGCCGTCAAATCACCGGCCACGCGCGATTCAGACCTGAGTGAAACGCGGTCGGCGGTTCCGGTAATCTCGATGGTTGCCACGCGATCCCTGATCTCGGCCGTGACCGGTATCGCCAGCGCGAAGGATTGCGCACCCTGCAGGTCGCCGACTTGCTGGGGCTCAAATCGAACGCTGAACAGGCGTTGGCCCTGCGCATCGAATCCATCCGCGCGATAGCGACCGGCGGGGTCGTGCCCGGTCGGCATGGTTTCGACGAAGAACGACGGACGAAGCGTGATGCGGCCCGCCGTGATCGAACCCCAGACCAGCATGGTGGACTGACGGGCGGCCGTATTCAGGGTTGGGTTCGCGCTCCGGTAGTCCATCACTGCGCGATAGTTGTAAACGCTGACCCACGGATTCGGGCAATAGCCCATCAAGTCGGGTTGGGTTGGTTGCTGAATCTGGCCGGTCGCGCTGTTGTATCCGAACGCGCCAGCTCGGCCATCACTGAATGGGTAGGATGGGTCCACGTTGGCGGCGCTACCGCAGGGTGCGTGCAGCCGTCCGAAGTTGTGCCCCAGCTCGTGGGCGACGGTTGCGCCGGCAGCACTCGGAAAATCGATGCTGATGCCCGACCGGCCAGGCGTGTAGGCCAGGCCGGCAATGCCGGAGTTGTAGTTGACTTTCGCAATCCCGTGGTAGTAGCGCGTGGTGCCGCCCTCTGCCACACGCAACGCCTCGATCTCTTCCAGCACACCCCTCCAGGTCTGGTCGTCGGTCGCCGCCAAGGCGGGTTTGCTGCTCGTGTAGGTAGCGTGGATCACGCGATTGATGGTGGTGATCGGCCAGATCAGTCGCGTGTCGTTCAGGAAATTGTCGTTGAATACACCGGTCAATCCGCTTACCGACTGGAAGACGGGCACGATGGTCAGATTCAGCGGGTTCGCGGTTCGAACCGTGAAGGCGAGCGTTCCCGTTGCGGGAACGCGATTGTCGGCTTCATTGATTTCGGTCACCGCGTTGTTGATATCGATCTCGACCACGATGCCGATGTTGGTCGTGACCAGGTTCGCGGCCACTGGAACCACCACGCAGCAGGTCCCGGTCACGGTCGGCGTCGTGTTGGTGGTCTGCTGCGCCACTTCGGTACTGCCATTGAACACGCGCACGCGCACGGCGATGGCTGGTGCACCGGCCAGGCTCGAGCGCACGCTGACGAACACCGCGCCCGCGCGACCTTCGATCAACGGAACCGATCGATCGTCGGCCTGCACGGACTGATTGATGTAGGCGGCAGCGATTTCCAGGTTCTGCCCCGAACTGCCGGTCAGCGTGATTTGCGCCGATGCGAGCGTGTTGTTGCTTTCGTTGCTTTCAGTGACCGCCCGCTGGTCGTCTGCGATCGCACCCACGAAATAATTCCCCGACTGCACATTTCCCGGTACGGACATCGGCCCGGTACACGTATTGTTTGCGCCCGCGGCCAGACCGGTCGCATACGAGCATTCCGATCCCATGAAAATGTCGGCAGTCGTGATGACGGTGTCCGTCGAGAGGTAGAATCCGACGCGGAATTGGCCGGCCGCTGCGTTGCCCTGATTCGCGACCGTCATCGAGACCTGGATCGAGCCACCGACGGTCCCGGTGCTCGGTGCGGTGAGCGCAGTGACCACCAGATCCGGTCCGTCGGCCGTCAGTGCAAGGTCGATCGGTCCGGCCGCGCCCGTGTTGTTGGTTTCGTCGCTTTCAGCGACCGCAGATTGATCGTCGAGGATCGCGCCGACGAACCAGGATCCGGGAGCCAGCGTAGCCGGAACCCGAAGCCCGCCACTACAGGTGCCCCTCTGACTCGCAAAGAGCCCGTTGGTAAACGTGCAGCCCACGCCCGATGGCGTATCGCCCGTGGTGATCGTTGCGTCGGTCGAGTAATAAAAAACCACACGGAATGGGCCTGCTGCGGATCCGCCCTGGTTCTGGATGGTTAGGCTGACCGAGATGGTATCGCCGATCACGCCGGTCGACGGAATGGTGAGCGCGGTTGCAACCAGATCCGGCGGCGACACGGCGACTGATAGAACGATGGCCGCGCTGGCCCGTGTGTTGTTGGTCTCGTTACTCTCGCTGACGATTCCCTGATCGTCGGCAATCGCGCCCACGAAGTAGGCGCCAGCGGCCAGGCTCGATGGTACCTGCACCGCCCCGGTGCAATCAAAACTCGCTCCGGCCGCGAGGCCGGCCGTCAGGTTACAGACTGTGCCCGAGCTCACATCCGACGTGGTAATGGTTTGGTCGGTGGAATAGACGAGCGCGATGCGAAAGGTTCCCGCCGCATCGGTGCCCTGGTTACGCACGGTCACCGAGATGTCGATGGTACCACCGATCGAACCGGTCGCCGGCGCCGTCAGCGCGGTGATCAGCAGATCCGGACCCGGCTGCGAGACCGTTACGGTTACGTTGGCATTTGCCTGAAATCCGCCGAACGATGCCTGCACGGAGAAGTTGCCTGCCGTGCTGCCCGCGGTGTACAGGCCGCCGGTCGTGATCGTGCCACCCGTCGCGCTATAGGTTGCCGCTGCAGTGTGATTCTGCGTACTACCGTCGCTGTAGTTGCCGGTCACCGTGAACTGCTGTTGACCCCCGGCTGCCAGCGTCGTCGGTGAAGGACTGATCGTGATGCCGGTGAGCGTCGGTGCGGGGGTGTTGATTGTGATCTGCGCTGTTGCCGATTTCGTGGGGTCGGCGGCTGACGTTGCAGTGATTTGCGCGGTGCCCGCGCTGACTCCGGTGACTACACCCGCGGAGGTCACGCTGGCGATCCCGGAATTCGATGATTGCCAGATCACCGACGTGTTCGTCGAACCGGTCACTATTGCATTGAGTGGAGACTGCTGCCCGACCACCAGCACGAGCGACCCCGGATTGACGGTGACAGCAACAGTCGGCGGATTCGACGGCGGCCCCGATGTCTCCTTGCAGGCGCCGGCGACCGCAAGTGCGATCAGCAAAACATTTCGATTCAAGCGCATGCGATTAGCGACGGCGCCGGGTTACGCTGTCGGCCGCTGCGCTGCGCCGCGGTGCCGTTGGAGTAGTTGGACGCATCCTCGTTTGTGACACTGGCCGAACCGACGCCGAATTTCTCGTGGGCATTGCGATCGGGGTCGGACGAATCGTTACAGTCGGTGGAGCCGCACGCGCGGCGCTGACTGTCGAATTTGCCTGCGTGGTCATCACCACATGGGTCGTGGTTCCGCGGGTTGCAGCCGGCTTCTGTGCCGTATCGCGCGCTTGCTGTGCCTGAGCCGGCAATGCGGACCAGAGCGCAAGCGCAGTAACCGCGAGAATGAGCCTCATCACGACTCCGATCGTCTTTTGAATCGAAAATGAAATAGCGCGCAGGACCTCAAAGGTTATTTCCAACGACCGGCAATGACAATAGGCCAGCGGGTGGCGCGTGACGACCCGGCGTGTCGCTACTCTGAGCGTGCTACCCAGTCAGTTGCGTGCGATGAATCCGGTCAGCTCCTACTTGAGCCGATCCGCCGCATCAGGAACGCGATCCTTCACCTTTCGCAGTACCTTCTCGAAGGCCTTGCGATTGCCGCGTTGACCTCGCGCAGCCAAATACTCGGCGGTCATCAGAGCAGAAACCTTCTCCGCCAGCGCGGTCGCAACCAGTTGGTTGATGGAGATGCCCTCCTGTTCGGCCAGCTCGCGCGCCTTCTTGTGCAGTGACTCGGGCAACCTCACGCTCATCGAACTCATTCGACTTCTCCGATCCTTCTCAAGAACGATTGCGGTGACTCGACGCCGATCCCAAACTGCGTCGCGGCACCGAAATCCCTTGCATTGAAGGTAACAATGCTCTCACACCCACCGGCTACCGCCAATTCCAGTACGAGTTCATCCTTTGGATCCGTCAGCAGCGGACGCCAGAGGTAGAAGATCTCCCGATGGTTGCCGACCGCGCACAGGTAATCCAGAATTGCGTCGATGTCCTGATGTGTGAGTCCCAATTCCTTCGACTTCCGTTTGGCCACATCCTCGTACTCTAGAACGAGTGGGACTGACAGGTTGATCTCGAACTTCGCGCTGTGTCCGATCACGGAAAGCAAGCGAAACGACGCGCCCCGTCGCGACCTCAAACCAGCCAGCAAAACATTCGTGTCCAAGACGATCTGGGCCACAGTCATGTGGTATCATATATGATACCACGAGCCGCGTCAATGTTGGCTCCCGCGTACGCAGGTAGCAGTATCGCGAAATCAGCTACCCCGGGTCCCATCGCGCATGGCTGCGGCAGCAGCCTTCGGCTACTCTACGGCGATGAATGACGCTCGCGTTAGGCTCCGAGCGGAGATTGCCGCTCAAACGGCGCGCCTCGCGGAGGTTGAACAAAACCGCGACGAAGCCCGCGTACAATTGGAAGCGCTGCGCCATGAGCTTAATGCTCTCGAAGCGGCGTCCCAAACGGTGCTTTTTCCTGTCCATTCGAGTTCTGCCGCTCCCACGACTCCCGCGGCTAAGGTCAAGCTGTTTCGGTCGCTGTTCCGTGGACGCGAGGATGTCTTTCCCACGCGCTTCATTAGCAAGAAAACCGGCAAGGCAGGCTACGCTCCCGCGTGTGACAACAAGTTCGTGCGCGGCATCTGTGAACTGCCCAGAATCAAATGCGCCGGATGCCCGAACCAAGCGTTTGTAGCGGTCGGTGATCAGATGGTTCTCGACCACCTCCGCGGCCGTCACGTGATGGGCGTTTATCCGATCCTCGGAGATGACACCTGCTGGTTCCTGGCCGCCGACTTCGATGGCGCATCGTGGAAGGAAGACATTGCCGCGTTTGTGTCAGCGTGCCGTTCGGCCGACGTCCCGGTCATCATCGAGCGTTCACGCTCCGGCACAGGAGCTCATGCCTGGTTCTTTTTTGAAGCACCGATTAATGCAGGCATCGCACGAAAGATGGGCTGCTACTTCATCACACAAGCAATGACGCGGCGCCATCAGCTCGGCATGGCATCGTACGATCGCCTATTCCCGAACCAGGACACGATGCCTCGGGGTGGGTTTGGGAATCTGATCGCGCTACCCTTGCAATATGAACCGCGACAGCACGGCAACACTCTGTTCATCGACGACGATTTCGCCCCGTTCGCAGATCAATGGGCTGTTCTTGCGTCAGTAACCCGAATGGCTCCGGCTGCAGTTGAGGCCATTGCCAGGGAAGCGACGCGCAGCGGTCATATCGTTGGTGTCCGGTTCTCCGATCCTTCGAACGGTGACCTAGAGAAACCGTGGCTGCCTGGGCGTTCCGGCATGGCCCATGGGACGCTCGCCCTCGACAACTTGCCTAAAGAAGTGCGGTCTGTCATCGCGCAGCGGCTTTTTGTTGAAAAGCTCGGGCTACCCTCGCCGCTGCTCAACGAGATCAAGCGGCTTGCTGCATTTCAGAATCCCGAGTTCTACCAAAAGCAGGCTACGCGGCTGTCGACGGCAATGACCCCGCGAGTGATCGCCTGTGCGGAGGATCTCCCGCTGCACATCGCACTGCCACGCGGCTGCCTGGAAGACCTCAGGTCACTGCTGAACGAGTTTGGCGGTCGCCTCGAGGTCGACGACCAGCGGTGTCTCGGTGAAGAGGCTTCTTTCCGGTTTCAGGGCGAGCTTACTCCAATCCAGAAACAGGCAGCGCGAGCGCTCGTGCGACACGACATCGGTGTGTTCGTCGCGCCGCCAGGAATCGGCAAGACAGTGCTCGCAACCTACCTGATTGCCGAGCGTGGGCGGAATTGCCTCATCCTGGTGCATCGCAGGCCGCTGCTCGATCAATGGATCGCCCAGCTCTCGATGTTTCTCGGGATTGACCACAAGGAGGTCGGCCAGATTGGTGGCGGCAAACGCAGGGCAAACGGACAACTGGACGTAGCGATGATCCAGACGCTGGTTCGCAAGGGCAGCGTGTCCGACATCGTCGGTAACTATGGCCACGTCATCGTTGATGAGTGTCACCACATCCCGGCCGTATCCTTCGAACGAGTCCTGTCGGAAGTGAGAGCGCGTTATATCCTTGGTCTGACCGCAACACCGGAGCGGCGGGATGGCCATGATCCGATCCTGCAAATGCAGCTCGGTCCCACGCGATTCTCCGTCGATCCCAAGGCAAAGGCCGCGCAGCGCCCATTCGACCATAACCTCGTTGTGCGCGAGACCGCGTTCAGATTGGAAATGCGCACGCCGAATCCAAGCATCCAGGAGATCTACCGTTCGCTCGGCGTGGACGAGCCGCGCAATCAGCTCATTCTGAATGATGTCATCAAAGCCATCGAGGACAAGCGTTCCCCAATTGTATTAACCGAGCGGCGCGACCATCTGGATTACCTCGCGGCCCGGCTGCGCGGATTCGTTCGCCATCTGATCCTGCTTCGCGGCGGTATGACTCCGAAGGCACGTGACGAGCTCACGGCAAGGCTCTCGGGCATACCAGACGATGAGGAGCGCCTCGTCATCGCGACTGGCCGTTACATCGGCGAGGGCTTCGACGATGCACGGCTGGATACGCTTTTCCTCGCCATGCCAATTTCCTGGAAAGGCACACTCGTGCAGTACACCGGCCGGCTGCACCGACTGCATCCCGGAAAGACGAGCGTCCGAATCTACGACTATGTCGACGGTCAGGTACCGATGTTGATGCGCATGTTTGAGAAACGCCTACGCACCTACCGCGGGATTGGATACGGGCGCGGCGAGGCGCCGCTCGGCTTGGCGGAGCAAGCCGAGGACAGGATCGTCGAGTACGATGAACAAGCATTGCGCCATTTTGATCTTGATTGATGTGCGCATTACGTGCGCGATGCGACTAAGGTCACTTTCCTTTTTTGTGCCGCTGCGAAAGTGCGCTACCTGCAGCGGATTTGGCTGCCTTGCTCGACTTTGGATTCCGCAGAACCTTGGACGCATTGCGAGCCGCGCTTTTGCCCGTTGTTTTCTTATGTGCCATTTCTTCCTCCCGGATTGGTTCGTTTACCACCGGACTTGGAACTCTTCACCGCTTGCTACCCACACTCACTGTAACCACAGCTCAGGCACTTCACGCACCCCTCCATGTACTGCAAGCCCGAGTGACATTCCGGGCATGTCCCAATAAACGTCTCCCCAGCATCGTACACAGGCGAATGCGCGGCGGGCTGCGTCCCACCCGCGGGCGCTGGCGTGACGGCAGGGCAAACACCGGAAAGCAAATCCTGCTGAACGCCAGCCTTCTCCGTCTCATGCATGGCTAGCACTTGACCGATTGCGTCCGGTACTGACAACACTTTGTTCGGGCCAAACCCAACCGCGCGATCGCAAGAGATGCCGCGCAGCTGCGCGATCAGATCCAACATCGGGATGCCGGAGCGCAGGGCCAGCGAGATCAGCCGCCCGATCGCCTCGACGTCGGCCATCGCGGCGCCGCCGGCTTTGCCGAGCGTGGCGAACACCTCGAAGGGGCGGCCCTGATCGTCCTCGTTAACAGTGACGTAGAGATCACCCAGAGGTGAGGGCATGCGGCGGGTCATGCCACGCAGAGCGGCGGGACGGGTGCGCTTGTGCCGGCGCTGCCGCGAAACTTCGGCTTCGGCCAGGCGCGCTTCCAGCTCCTCGAGGCGCTGACTCAGGCGATGCTTCTGTTCGCGCTCATCCGCCAACTGTGCTTCCAGCTCTGACGCACGCGCCTCGAGCGCCTTGTTGACTCCACCACCCCCGCCCGCTGTGACGTCCGCAGCGGTCTTCCCGGTCGAGAGCACCTGCATCGGGCGGCTGGCGTCACGATAGACCGTGACACCCTTACAGTTCAGGTCGTACGCCATCAGGTAGATCTTGCGGACGTGCTCTTCAGTCGCTTCACGCGGGAAGTTGCAGGTCTTGCTGATCGCGCTGTCGACATACTCCTGGAAAGCAGCCTGCGTGCGGATGTGCCACTCGGGCGTGACATCGTGCGCGGTCACGAACACGCGCTGCAGCTCGGCGGGCACTTCCTCGAAGTGGATGTGGCCTTCGGCGGCAATGCGCTCCATCAGCTCTTCGCTGTACCAGCCCTGCTTCTTCGCGATCGCAATGAAATCCTTGTTCACATCCGGCATCAACACGCCTGCCTGGTTTCGCATGAAGGCGACGGCAAACAGCGGCTCGATGCCACCGCTGCAGTCGGCGAAGATGCTGATCGTGCCGGTGGGTGCCACCGTGGTGACGTTGCAGTTGCGCAGCTTGCGCATCGGGCGGATGCGCTCGCCGGCGTGCAGCGCGCAGGTGGCATCAGGACCCCAAATGCTGTCAGCCCACTCGGGGAACGGGCCGCGCACTTCGGCCAGCTTCTCGCTCGCACGCTTGGCTTCCTCATCCACGAACTGCATCAGCTTGTTGCCGACCAGGATGCCTTCTTCGCTGTCATACGGCACACCAATACGCACCAGCAGATCGGCGTAACCCATGATGCCGAGACCAATCCTGCGAATGCGCTGTGCCAGGTCGGTGATCTCGGGCAGCGGGTAGTTGTTGGCGTCGATTACGTTGTCGAGGAAATGCGTCGACATGTGAATCGTGTGGCGCAGGCCATCCCAGTTGATCTTCTCGGGCCATGGCGAATCCTCGGGCGCATCATCGATCGCAAACAGACCGACATTGATGCTGCCCAGGTTGCACACATCGTAAGGCAGCAGCGGCTGCTCACCGCACGGATTGGTCGCTTCGTAATCGCCCAGGCGCGGAACGGGGTTGTAGTAGTTTGCCTTATCGACAAAAAAGACACCTGGCTCCCCCGTCGCCCAGGCGCCGTGCACGATGATGTCGAAGATCTCTCGTGCATCTTCCTGCCCTACGACTTCCCCGTTCCGCGGACTGATCAGATCGTACTTCTCGCCGTTCCTGACCCCCTCCATGAAGGCATCGGTAACGGCAACGCTGATGTTGAAGTTCGTGATCTTGGTGACGTCCAGCTTGGCCGTGATGAATTCGCGGATATCGGGATGATCCACCCGCAGAATACCCATGTTGGCACCGCGGCGCGTTCCACCCTGCTTCACCACCTCGGTCGATGCATCGTAGAGCTTCATGAAACTGACTGGACCGCTCGCTACACCCATCGTGCTCTTTACCACGTCGTTCGACGGACGCAGACGCGAAAAAGCAAACCCCGTCCCGCCACCGCTCTGATGGACCAGCGCCATCGCACGCAGCGTATCGTAAATGCCGTTCTTGTTGTTGGAGAGCGCATCTTCGACCGGCAGCACGAAGCACGCACTCAGCTGACCCAGCGGTCGCCCCGCATTCATCAGCGTCGGCGAGTTCGGCTCGAAGAGCCGTTGCGTCATCAGGCGGAAGAACTCACGCGCGCGCTCATCCACCGCACCCTCGGATGCGCCATACTTGGCATCCTCCTGCGCAATCACGCGCGCCACCCGCCAGAACATCTGCTCCGGCTCTTCGATGGGCCGCCCTCGATCATCCTTCTTCAGATACCGCCTTGCCAGAACGATTCGCGCGTTCTCCGTCAGATCCGCCAGCGGCAGATCGTCGGGCAGGATATCCGGCGAGGAGACAGTGTTCTGAAGATTTGGGGTCATGCGTTTTTCCCTCGGCAACACAGGGTCAATCAGTCAGTGGGTCAGGGATTCAAACGCCCACATCGGCGACAAAAATTGGGCGACACAGCGCCCGAGTGTTGAGTCTTTGCTTGCGCAGCGTTTTCCGTTAAAGAAGTCGCCTGCTGGGGAGAGCCGGCGGCCCAACATGTAGTGGGGGGTTCATACTACAACCGCTATTAGTAGTGGTCAAGGGTGACAGTTTTGCACTTCTCTACATACACTCAAGTGGGCTTGGGGATTCGAGTTAGAGAGTTTTCAACGGGGGAAATGTGGAAAGGGGGGCGTTGTTGCCCGGACCAGCGGCTGGCATGGCGTTCGGGCTGGGGGGCGGAGGAACGGATGAACGGATCAACGGATGAACGGACGAGAACGACTACGACTACGATTACGGGGTGCATGCGTTTTTGGCGTTCGTCAGCGGTTTGACCATTCAAGCGAGGGGACGCATCGTCGGCTTTGCCCTGGCTGATTGTCGTCCCCGTCCAAAAGCACTAACCCCGTCATCGTAGTCGTAGTCGTGGGCGTAGTCGTTCTCGTCCGTTCATCCGTTCATCCGTTTAAACTGCCGTGGGCGCCAAACAGCGATCCCGGCCTGCAGCTTGCCAAACAGAGATTCCGGTTTGACCAAAGAGAGAGGTATGAAGACGATTTCAGTGCCGGAGGCGGGCGACCTTGCGGCGGAGCTGGGGCGCCGGTTGCGGGAATCCCGTGAGGAGCTGGTCACGCGCTGGCTGGAGCGGATCACGGCGCGAGTGGCGCTGACGCCGGAGCGGATCTTCCCGACCCAGGATCTGCTGAACCACGTGCCGCTGTTGATCGATGGCGTGGCGCATTACCTGGAGCATCCGGAAGACGAGCTGGACAACCAGGCACCAGTGGTGGCGAAGGCGATGGAGCTGGGCGCGCTGCGTCATTCCCAGGGCTTCGATGCGTACGAGATCCTGAAGGAACACGAGATCCTGGGTGGCGTGATCTTCACGTTTCTAACAGACGTGGTGATGTCGTACGACCTGGCCGATACGCCGACCTCGTTTGTGTCGGAGCTTTTGACCTGCTGGCAGCGGACCGCCCACGCGATCGAGCTGATCCGCCAGGCAACGGTGACGCACTTCATGCGCATCTGGTCAGAGCGCGTGAACGAGCGGGAAGGCCGGCTGCGCAGTTTCAATCGCATGGTGTCGCATGAGCTGAAGAATCGTGTGGGTGCGATTTCCGGTGCGACCACCATGCTGGGTGAGCACTGGCTGAACGATCAGCAACGCACGCGTTTCCATGACATGCTGCGCGAAAACTCGTCCGGTTTACTGCGGGTTCTGAGCAACCTGGAAGCGCTGTCCAGAATCGATGCGGACGCTCGCCAGCGACGGCATATCATGCTGCCGCAGGCGGCCGCCGAAGCTGCGCGCCAGTTGCGTGAGCCGGCGGAGTCGCGCGGTGTCAGCATCCGCATTGCCGAAGATCTTCCCGCCGTTGAAGTCGACGCGGCGGCGGTCGAGCTGTGCCTGGCCAACTACATCTCGAATGCGATCAAATACGCAGACACCGACAAGACTGTGCGCTGGGTCGACGTATCCGCGGAGCTGAAGCTGGGTGAAGCGGGCGGTGGTGGTGAGCTGATCGTGCGCGTGTCCGACAACGGGATCGGCGTACCGCCCGAGTCGAGGCCACAACTGTTCCATCAGTTCTATCGGGCGCACGGAGACACCGTGACCGGCATCGAAGGCACTGGCCTGGGTTTGAGCATCGTGCGAGAGACGGCCGAGTCACTCGGCGGAAGGGCGTGGTTCGAGTTTCCGGCATCCGGCTCGACTGTCTTTGTGTTTTCCCTGCCGTCGCGACGGGAAACGGATGCGGCGTCGGCGGGGACGGAGCGGATTTAACGAATGAACGAATTAACGGACGAGAACGACTACGACTACGACTACGACTACGACTACGATTACGCAGTGCTGGCATTTTTGCGCGCGGTCGGGATCCAACCGGGCCGACAACTCGTGGGCCTCCAGGTGCAGCAATCGAAACAGAAAAGGACTGTGGTCTCTGCTCCATCTGCGTCTCTGCGTGAGACAGTGTTGAAAAATCCGGAACAGTGATATAGTTGGACCAACCGGCTCAGGAGAGTTGTGACGTGTCGACGTGGTGTTTTTATTGTGTGCTCATAGTGCTGCCTGCTCTTCTGCCTGCGCGCGGCGTGGCGCAGGTGGATGACGTCGTGCAGGGGTACCTCTCGGGCGGGATGGCGGGCAGGCAGGTCAACGTGATGCTGCCGGCGGTGGTATCGGCGAGCACGATCACGCTGTTGACTGCCATCGACCACGAACCAGCCACCAACAATCGAGTGGTCCGCATGGCGATAACCCAGGCAGCGATCGGAGCGTCGGTGTCGTGGGTAGCCACCCGGCTGCTCCGTGCTGAGCCGCAGGCAAGCCGGTACACCGAGCTCGAGCAGGCGAGTTTTGCCTACCGCGAGGGATTCCGCCGCGGCTTCTTCGAATCGATGGGAAACCGGCAGACCGTTTCGAACCTCATGGGCGTGGTGGTTGGGTCGGTGGTTTCGGGGGCGATTTATAAGATGAGACAGTGACGGAGTTAACGAATCAACGGATTAACGGATTAACGGACGAGAACGACTACGACCACGACTACGACTACGACTTAAGGGGTGTTAGCGTCTTCGAGTTAGGCGCCTTGGTAGTGGGGGGAAGGAATCGGGGGCGGTGGTTTTGTCAGTGAGTTTCACGAGCATGGACACGACACGCACGATCAGCGTTTTTGCCTTCGCGATGTCTTCTTCCTTGAGCAACTCCATATCAACCATGTGATCGAGGGCAGCACTGACTTCGGTGGCAGAAGCACGCGAAATTCGGAAGAAGTAAGCGCGCCGGCCAGGCAGACTTTCACCATTGCCCTCAGCGATGTTGAGCGGCACGGAGGCCGTAGCTCGTAGGAGTTGGTTCATAAGGTCCGGCCGACCGCGACGCGCCTTCTTCTGCAGGCGCGCAATCTCGCGGCTCAACTCACGCGAGACCTGATAAACTTCCAACTTCTCATGATCGAGCACGGCCACAGTTGCCCCCGGGAGTAGTTCCCCGGAATCAAACCCGTCCTTCCCTCTCCTCACATAGCCAGATGCGCCATGCCAATTCGTAATCGTAGTCGTAGTCGTAGTCGTAGTCGTTCTCGTCCGTTAATCCGTTAATCCGTTCACTCCCTATTCAGCACCGAAAGCGGATTAACTCGCGCCGCCCTGCGCGCGGGAATCCAGGCCGCCAACGCAGCAACAACCAGCAGAAAAATCGGAACGACCGTAATTGTCGTGGGATCCAGCGGCCGTACCTCCACCAACAGACTGCTCAGGAATCGCGTAACGGCCGTTGCGATCAGCAGACCGGCGATCACACCGGTGATCGCGATGGCCATGGCATTGCCGAACACCAGCCGGATGAGTGTATTCTGGCGCGCGCCGAGGGCGAGGCGGACAGCGATCTCGCGACTGCGTTGCGCGACGGCGAACGCGAGCAGGCTGTAGAGACCCATGGCGGCCAGGCTGAGCGCGAGGACGCCAAAGATGGAGAGCACGGATGTAATCAATTGCCGGACGCGCAGCGAATCGTCGAGGCGCTGCTGCAGAGTGCCGAGATCGGCCGGGGTCTGCGGATCGATCTGGCGCATTCGCTGGCGCACGGCGGCGATGGTCTGGTCGATCGGGACGCGCGTGCGCACGATGGCGGTCATCGACAGTGCATGCACGGGTACCTGTCGATAGGCGACATACAACTCGGGCGTAGGATCGCTCTCGATGCCCCAATGCCGCAGATCGCCGACCACGCCGACCACCGTGATCCAGGGTGGCGCCGACAGGTTCGGACCGGCTTCCATTACGGGTGCCCGCACGCGCCGCCCGATCGGGTCCTGGTCCGGCCAGAAGCGCTCTGCCATCGCACGATTGATCACGGCTACACGCGCGGTGCCGAGATCGTCGCGCCGTTCGATCGCACGGCCATTCAGCAATGGCACACCCAGCGCGCGGAAGTAGTCATCGCCGACAGCGCGATACCCTGCTCCGCTGTTGGGCAGCGGGTTGCCTTCCACCTCGATGAAGCTCATGGCGCCGATGCCGAGTGGAATCCAGTTGGCCGCACCAACCGCGTCAATGCCAGGCAAGGAGCGCAGCTCACTGGTGAGCCGATCCCAGTACCCCACCTTTTGTGCGGCAGCGGGATATCGCGTGTTCGAGAGCACGACATCGGCGGCGATGACGTTGGTATCGAAACCGAGATCGCGATCGAGCAGAACGCGGTAGCTGCGCAGCAGCAGCATGCCACCGGTCAGCAGAAGAACCGCTGCCGCGATCTCGACACCAACCAGCAGCGCACCGGGGAGTTGTTTGCCACCGGTCACGTTGCCGCGGGCGCCGGTCAAACGATCGCGTAGCGCCGAGCGTGAGAGCTGAAATGCGGGCAGGATGCCGGTGAGCACTCCGCAGACCACGGAGACGCCAAGCGCAACCAGCGCGATGCCGGGATCGATCGCAATCTCATCCGCGCGCGGCAAAACGCTGCCCGCGTACGCGATCGCGGCACGCACGAGTACACTGGCGAAGGCCAGACCGATGGCGCCGGCGATCAGCGCCAGCACGACATGCTCGACCAGCAATTGCCGCAGCAACCGCGCTTTGCCCGCACCCAGCGCCGCCCGCACCGCCATCTCGCGGAGGCGCGCGCGACCGCGGGCGAGGTTGAGGCCAGCCAGATTGGCGCAGCCCATGAGCAGGACACACAGCACAGCGGCAAGTACGATCGGCAAATAGACCGCCGCATTGCCGACGATTTTGTCTTTCAGGGGATTGAGCGTGACACCATACGAGTAGAGCGCTGCGGGATCCTGCTGATGAATGCGCAGTGAGATCGCATCCAGTTCCTGGTCGGCATTAACCACCACGACATCAGGCTTCAGCCGCGCGATCGCCTCGTAGTTGATGAAGTTGCGATACATACCGCCCATCGCCCGATACTGTTCGCCCATCCAGATATCGGTGCCGCGCGGAAACTCGTAGCCCCTGCGAACGACACCGGTCACAGCTTTCGTGCGGCTGCCAATCGTGATCGCGATGGGCAGCGAACGAGCGCCCAGAACCGAGCGCCAGAAGCTTTCGCTCACCACCGCGCCGCCATCGCCCGCGAGTGTTTCGGCGTCGGTGTACGCACGGCCGACTCGCATGGGTGTCGCCAGCACGCTGAAGTAATCGCCTGCGGTCTGCGTGACCGTGCTGCGGAGCGCCTCGGTACCGGAAATCACCGGAGTCCTGAAGGTGCGATACAAGGCGCTGCTCTCCAGGGTCTGGCTTTGCTGCTTCCAGTCCACCCAGTTGGAGATTGACACGGTGGGAACCGGATTGCCGGCTGAATCGAGCGTGGTCAGGCTATAGATGCGGTCCGGCTGCGCGAAGGGCAGTGCACGGATCAATACATCGTTGACAACGGTGAATGTCCCGGTGGTCAGACCGATCCCGCCGGCGAGGACTGCAATCGTGAACAGGGAGTGGGCCGGTGCATGCCGCGCTCGGCGGAGCGCATACGCGAAATCCTGCCGGAGCTCATCCAGCAGCTCCGCACGCCGGCGAGTGCCGCGCCGCTGCCGCGCGCTCTCGATCAGCACGCGGCGGGCTTCACCATAGTCCCCAAACCGGCCCATCGCTTCGCGACGTGCACGATCGGCGGGCGTACCCGCGCGCTCCAGGTCATCCGAACGCAAATGCACGTGTGCTTCCAGCTCTTCATCGATGTCACGCGCGACATCGTGCTCGCTTTGCGCACGCAGGCGGAACCAGCGTTTGTAATTCACGGGATCACGCAGTCCGTGAGGTCAAAGCCAGGATGGCCGTGACTGACTGCGTGTATCTCAGCCAGGTCGCAGCTTCGGCCTTCAGCTTGCGCCGGCCAGCCGCCGTCAGCTGATAGAAGCGAGCCCGACGGCCGGTCTCCGTGACGCCCCATTCGGCCGAGACCAGGTCGCGGTCCTCCAAACGATGCAGTGCCTGGTACAACGCACTATCATCCACGCCCAGCGTGCCCTCCGATTGCTGCTCCAGCCAGCTTGCTATCGCATACCCGTGCAACGCGCCCCAGCTGAGGGTCTTGAGTACCAGCAGATCGAGAGTGCCTTTAAGAAGCGGAAGGTCCGGCATGGGTTTTCCTTATTCCAGTAGAAGGGACCCCGTGTGTGCTACGGTATGGATAGGGTGAGGGAAAGGCAAGGGGATGAACGGATTGAACGAACGAGCACGAGCACGACCACGAGTACGATTGACGATTATCATGGCGCTGTTTTCGCGACCCAGGTTGGCTGTCCAACCTTCGGGCTGTGCAACCATTGGGGCGCACCGTGCTGAGGACGAGTTTCATGAATCGATAATGGACCGGGCGGGGATTGGGCAGAATTGGGGTCGGTAAAGGCGCTCTGGCTGGGGGTGATCGGGATGACTGAGCGGTGGGTAGCCATGAGGAG
>JBBDWZ010000104.1:0-5838 GCA_040902615.1 Gemmatimonadota bacterium
GCGAGTTCCTTGCTGAATTCGTGATATGCCCGATCGGGCATATTTGCCTTGGGTCCGAAATCCCGAATGCCGTCTCCGAGCGCGGCAGACTTGTTCAGAGCTTCCCTAGCGGATTGGTCAGCGCGCGGTTGAGCTGAGCCTGGGCGCAACCGCCTGGGCAGCAGGCAGCCCGCGCAGCCAGTCCTCACGCAACTGGCGCTGCTGTTCGGTTATCGTGTCCAGCGCATCGATCCGCACGACCGGGCGGTTGAACCCACTCACTACGACCCGGGTCTCGAACCGACCGTCCGGCCGCTCGACCACGAAGTCGACCGTGTCGCCCAGCTTCAATGTTGTCAGAACCGCGCGTAGCTCCGGCCAGTTCTTTGGCGATTTGCCCTTGATCGACAGCAGCTTGTCGCGCGAGTTGAGCCCAGCTTTGGCCCAGATACTGGTCGGGTCCGAGATCGCCAGCCGAACGCCCGGTTCATTGGCGGTCTCGTAACCCCAGATACGCAAGTCGATTGCAGGCGAGCCATCACGATTGGCTGCCGGAATCGATGCGACTGACGTGCGCATTCCAATCATTCCCAGATACCGGTCGAAGTCGATCGGATTGCCAGCGCGCACGTGCCGATCGAAGATCTCCTTCACGCTGCAGCCGCAAACCTCGGACACCACCTGCTCGATATCGTTGCCGGTGAATCCACGCGTGGCGAACCGCGTGTTCATGACGCGCATTACATCGTCCATGGAACGCTGGCCATTCGTGGAGTTGCGAATAACCAGGTCGAGCATGGTGCCAATCAGCTCGCCTTGCAGATGCGAGCTCGCGGTGTAATTGCCCAACGCCCCAGGCCCCGCGTTGTAGGCGACACGGCTCACCTGTTCGGCGGAAAACCGCGAATTGCCCGGGCCCGAGAGGTATCGCGTGATCAGGGTTTCAAGGTGAGCAACACGCGTCGAGTCGTCCGCGGGTAACCCGGCGCGACGCACCAGCAGGTCGGCGTAGAACAAGGTGAGGCCTTCACTGAACCAGAGTCCTGCAACCGGCGGCTGTGTGGTGTACTCGAGTCCTCGATACTCGATTGGCTTGAATCGCATGAGGTTCCACGTATGCACGAATTCATGCGCGGTTTCCATCAGAGTCGAATGAGGATCGCGAGCCAGGTTCGCACTGGCCGCACCCAGCGTTACCGAGTTTGGATGCTCGAGTCCGCCCCAGGCTCCATCCTGAAACATGAACGTGTAATCGCGGTACGGTGCACTTCCAAACAACGCGAAGCTCTGACCTACCAAACGTTCCACTCCGTTCACGAACGCGGTCGTGTCGAACGCGACTGCATTGGGCAGCCGCCAATAGAACACGCGGTGCGGAATGCTCTGAACGTCGAAGGTCCATTTGCTCAGGCTGCCAACCAGCATCGGCGATTCCATCAGTGTGTGCAGGTCGGGCGCGCGATACGTGTTCGGGCTCTCACCTGCCCGAAGCCCGGTGGCAACCTGCCAGCCTGACGGCAGTGAAAGCGTCACCGTAGCTGGCGAACGCTCCTCGCCCACGACATAGAGAAACGAGTGCGGTCCACCAACCAGTCCGCCCGTCTCCGAGAGGAACGGCTTCCAGGCTGCGCGGAACGCCTCGGCTGGTGGCAATTGCAGGCGGTACCGTATGGCGACGTCACCGCCGCCGGGGTTCTCGATCCGCCACCGGACGCTGTCGACCCGGACGACTCGCAGCGCTCGGCCTAATGCGTCGACGGCGTTCGGATTTGCGGCCAGGTAGCGCCAGTATTTGTCGTCGTATTCGGGATGTGCTGCCGCGGCCAGCGTGATGGACCTCGGCGCTTTGCGGAACTGTAACTGCACGCCGAACCCCTGGAGATCCCTGGCATCGACGGTCAGCCTGTATTCAAACCGAACTGTGTCTGGTGAGCTGGCGGCGGCAAAAAAAACAGCAAGTACTGCCTTCAACATGTTCGGCTCCAGTAAATCGGTTCAGCCATAGGACGCCACCCTGCCGGGGAAGGTTTGAAGTACGGATCAGGGATCAGGGATCAGGGATCAGGGATCGTGAAACAGATTGGTGGCACCTGTATGAAACGAACCTTTCCGGGATTGCCTGGGTCTATGACATGTAGCGAGATTTCCGATACTTCATTAGCCCCGCTGGCCCAATCTCATTCCGGAGACTACCCAATGATGGGAACTGCGCCGTTCCGAACGCGCGCTTACGCGCTGGTTGCTTTGCTGGCATCTGCAACAACAGTGCAGGCGCAAGCGCCCAAGCCCGATTATCACCGCGCCGATTTGATGCGCACGGCTGCCCGTTATGTCTTTGGCACGAGTGCCGCGCCCAGGCTGCTCGAGGATAGTGCGCGCTTCTATTACACGTCGTCCGGGCGGAACGACCGCGGCACCACGTACCTGGTGGATCCGCGCGCGTCCAGCAAGCGCCAGCTGTTCGACAACACGAAGCTCGCTGCGGCACTCTCGATTGCCGCGGATACAGTCATCGATTCGGGCAGGCTGCCGGCTTTTACCGTGGTCGACACGGGCAAGACCGTCGAGGTCAGGATGCGTCGCAAGATGTACCGCTGTGCGATCGCGACCTACGCCTGCGATGCGCAGGACACGCTGGTCTACAACATGAATCGCGCGCTCAAGTTCGGTCCCGATTACGCGCTGCGTTCGCCGGACAAGAAATGGGATGTATTCCTGTACGACTACAACCTGTACGCTCGCCCGGCAGCGGTATCGGACGCCGAATCTGTGGCCCGGCGCGATTCCGTGCTGCGTGCCCAGAAAGACACGGTGAAGCGCGACAGCACGGTGAAGAAGGACAGCGCAGCTGCCCGGCCGGCGCCGGGCGCGAATCGTGATTCGGTGGCGTTGCCCAGCGGATCGATTCAGCTCACTGCCGACGGTGTTGAAGGCTGGTACTACGGCAGCGGCTTTGGTGATCTGTTCAGCAATCCGCCGCCACCGCGCTGGAAGCCGCGCCGCGTTTTCTTCTCCTGGTCGCCAGACTCGAAGAAACTCGCGATCGATCGCATGGACTACCGGAAAGTGGGCAAGTACCCGCTCTACTCGTCGACTTCGACCAAGCCCGTCGACAAGACCTACTACTATGCCGCGGCCGGCGATTCGGTCATTCCGCTCACAGTCGTGCACATCGTCGATGTAGCAGGCCGCGCCATGATGGCCAACAACGGTGCCGCCAATACAAACACGAAAGCAGCTGACGATGCCGCGCTGGCAGCGTTCAATGTCAAGATCGATCTGCCCGCCACGCCAGCGGTCAACTTTGCGACGCAGCCCACCTGGTCGCGCAATTCGGAGCAGGTGTTCGTCATGAATGCGGCGCGCGGTTACAAGCGGATGAGCGTAGCCGCCGTCGACGCGAGGACGGGTAAGACCACGACGATCGCGCGGGATTCCTTCCCGAGCTGGGTGGAATCGCGCGGCTTCCGAGTGGTCAACGGTGGCGAGGATGTGTTGTGGATCTCGGAGCGCGATGGTTGGGCACACATCTATCGCTTCGGCGCCGATGGCAAGCTCAAGAATCAGGTCGAGTCCGGAGCGTATGCCGTCAGCGCGATCGTCAAAGTCGACAGCATCGCGAAGCAGATTTATTTCACTGCACTCGGCAAGGAGCCCGGCGTTCCATACTACAGCCACTTGTACCGCGTGAACTTCGATGGCAGCGGGATGACCGCCCTCACACCGGAAGACGGCTCGCACGGATTCCCGTTCTTCATCCCGAAGGCCAACTACTTCGTGGATACGTACGCGCCGGCAGACAAGCCGCCGGTGGTCACGCTTCGCTCGGGCGATACCGGCCGCATCGTGATGGAGCTGGTCCGCGGTGACACAGAGTTGCTGCGTGAAGTCGGCTGGACCCCACCTGAAATTTTTACAGTGAAGGCGCGTGATGGCGTGACCGACCTGTGGGGATTGATGTACAAGCCATCGAACTTCGATCCGAATCGTTCCTATCCGATCCTCGATCACATTTATCCAGGACCACAGGTAGGCAGTGTCGGCGGCTGGTCCTTCAATGCGCGGCATGAGCCGCGCGCGTTGGCCGAGCTCGGCTTCATCGTGATTCAGCTCGATCACATGGGGACGCCCGGACGCTCCAAGGCTTTCCACGATTATTACTTCGGCAATATGGGCGACAACGGTCTGCCCGATCACATCGTCGGCATCAAGCAGTTGGCCGCGCGGCATCGCTTCATCGACATCGATCGGGTCGGCATTTACGGTCACTCGGGTGGTGGCTTCGCCTCCACCGACGCGATCCTGCGCTATCCCGATTTCTTCAAAGTCGCGGTATCCGGCGCGGGCAATCACGACAACCGCACCTATGGCTTCTTCTGGGGCGAGAAGTATCAGGGCCTGCTCAAGAAGACGCCGGACGGCAAGGACAACTATGAGGGGTCGGCCAACTACACACTGGCCGGCAACCTCAAGGGCAAGCTGCTGCTCATGCACGGCGACATGGACAACAACGTCCACCCCGCGAACACGCTTCGGGTCGTCGATGCGCTGATCAAGGCCAACAAGGACTTCGATATGCTGATCGTGCCGGATGCCGCGCACGGCCTGCCGGACTATACGATCCGCAAGCAATGGGACTATTTCGTACGGCACCTGCTGGGCATAGAACCCCCCGTCGGCTACCGAATGATGGAGCGCCAGCCCTTCTCTCCATTCTAGGCCGAGTATCGCTCGCCCGGCGGCAGCGGCAGGCCACCGCTGGGCGAGAAGGCGGGTTGCTTTTAGATTTGTTAGGCCGGCGCTTGGCTGGGCTAGAACCGCTGAATCAGAGCGAATGAATGCGAATTAACTGGATATATCCCATTGCCGCGGGGCTACTGATCACGCTGGCCGAGACCGGCGCGGGGCAGGACACGACCACGGCCAAGCCGCGAACGACCATGTCGGGCGTGTATACGGAAGAGCAGGCCACTCGGGGGTCGGAGACCTTTGCCGCCCAGTGTGCGTCCTGCCACACTCCCGATGAGCACACGGGTCCGGCCTTTTTGGGCACCTGGCTGGGCAAACCCCTGTCCGAGCTTTTCGTGTACGTCGTCACTTCGATGCCCAAGAGCGATCCGGGCATCCTGAGCCAGAAGGAATACGCGCAGCTAATGGCGTTGCTGCTGAAGGCCAACAAGATGCCGACGGGTCCAGCCGAGCTGCCCGAGGACTCGACGGCGATGCGCACCATCACGTTCGACACGGTGGCGGCTGCAACGGATACCATCGCGGTGGCCGCATCGGGCCGCGTTCGGATTTTTGGGTTTGGCCAAAACAAGCATGCCGGGCAGCAGAGCCCTTCGCACACGCGACGCAGCCCAGGCAGGAAGTAAATCGGGCGTAGAGTTGCCGCTCGAGTCTGTCACAGGGTCTGCGTCTCGCTCTAGCGCTAGCTGGACTTGATCAGAGCTTCCCTGGGCAAATGCTACGGCGCAAACACTGCGCAACGACGGGCCGGCCTTTATGTTTCCCGCGTTGCGCACTCCGCACGACTCCACAACTCAGAGGACAGCCATGACGCAGCGTTGGATTACCCGGCGCACGCTGGGCACCACGGTTTTCGTTGGAATCGCGCTCGTCGGCGGTTCGTGGTCGTGCTCGAGCGGCTTCCTGGTCAGATCGGACGCGCAAGGCCCCGCCCTTGCCCGTGGCAACGCACACGGCGAATGGCGCTACTGGGGCGCCGACCAATGGTCCTCTCGCTATTCACCACTCGATCAGATCAACGCTCGCAATTTCGACTCGCTGGCCGTGGCCTGGGTCTGGCCAGCCGGCTCATTCGGCGCTGATGAGTACTACCGCACGACGCCGTTGTAC
>JBBDWZ010000105.1:0-1456 GCA_040902615.1 Gemmatimonadota bacterium
GAAAGACCCCCGTCACGGTGCACGGCACCAACGTGCCCATGTCGATGGGACTCGCGACGGTGATCAACTTCCAGCCAACCGGCAATGGGCGCGCAGCGATCACGGGTGATTTCGTGCTCACGGCCACTCAGGTCAACCCCGTGATCCGCGCACTGCGCAAGAACGGGATCGTGGTCACTGCGCTGCACAACCACCTGCTGGAAGAACAGCCTCGCTTGTTCTTCATGCATTTTTGGGCGAATGACGATGCAGTGCAACTCGCGCGCGGACTGCGCGAGGCCCTCGGTTCGATGAAATAAGCAGAAGATCATAGTTCACGCACAGCGCAAATTGACTTTGCGGCGAGACGCCAGCGCCGCGACCCTGAGCATACCGCGCGCGGATCGGCTTCTCGCGGTTGCGTGCATGCTCGCACTGCTGTTGCAGCCTGCCGAGGCACACGCGCACGCGGTTGACGCCGGTGACAAGGGGTACATCCAGTGCACGTATGGGCTGCGTCTGGTGCCTTTCATGTAGCTCGGTGCAAAACATATGGTGACCGGTTACGATCACCTGCTTTTCCTGGTCGGCGTGATCTTTTTCCTCTATCACGTCAGGGACGTCGCACTCTACGTGACGCTGTTCGCGCTCGGGCACTCGACCACACTGCTGCTCGGCCTTTTCCTGGGCGTGGGAGTAAATCCGCATCTCATCGACGCGATCATGGTTTCTCGGTCGTTGGCCTCATCACGTATCAAGTCGTGAGTTACCTGAGGACGACTACATGAAGCCGCGAATGGCTGACCTGAACGTGCCGTCGCCCGACCAATTGCCGTCTCCGGCACGGTTGCGTCGGTCCGCGCTTTTGCGCTCGTGGTGGCCGTCGTGGTGCTGCTAATCGCCGTGCTGCCTGCGGAAAAAGGCATCGACCCGACCGGTTTGGGCCGAATCATCGGGCTCCAGGAAATGGGTGAGGTCAAGAAGGGGTTAGCGCAGGAGATGGCAGATGAAGCGGCCTTTTCTGAAGCGAGCGCCAGCGCCGACTCGTTAGCGATCGCGACCTTCGGCGCGCAAGCCGCAAAACCCGCTTCGGTCACGAATTTTACCTTGGCACCGCAGCAGGAAATGGAAGTGAAGCTGAGGTTATCGAAAGGTGCGCGGGTGATTTACGCGTGGTGGACCAGCGGAGGCAGCGTGGACTACGAGGCGCGCTGGAGTATGCCGAACGGGTCTGCCGGTAATCCCGCGCGCGAAGACGGCAGAAGAATCTCTGCGAAGGCGGGTGTCCTTTACGCCGAGGCTGACCGCCAATACGCATGGAGCTGGCACAATCAAACAAAAGCGCCAGTCATCATCACGCTCCGAACCAATGGTGATTCGGTTCGTCTGATCCAGTAGCCAATAGATGACCTCGACTCCGGTCGGCAGGCAGCCGACGCTACTATTATGCAGAACGCGGAAAAACTGGCTCGAAGAC
>JBBDWZ010000105.1:1466-36562 GCA_040902615.1 Gemmatimonadota bacterium
ATCTCCTGGATAGCTTCAATCTCGGCAACGACTTCCAGCACTCAGACCAACTGGGCGGTACTGAGTGAAAATCGCCTGGAAGTGAATTGGGTTGAGGAAGTCGCGGGTTCAAATCCCGCCGTCCCGATTTGGCAACTGACCGATCGCAGTACCTTACCGCGAAACGGAAACTCGACGACCCTGCCGTCGAGAATCCATTTGCACACCTCTCGCCGTCAGAGCGGGTGCACTTGGTATGGACACTCACCCAACAAGCCTGGGCGTTCAAGGGCGCCGACTTCGGTGAATCGCGACTTCGTCGAGATGTTGTCCGCGTTATCCGACGCGGGCGCTGAATACCTGGTGGTAGGTGCACACGCGCTGGCTGCTCACGGCTATGTGCGCGCGACCGGAGACCTCGATCTCTGGGTGCGTCCGAAACCGACCAACGCCCAACGCGTCTGGCTGGCCCTTCAAACGTTCGGCGCCCCTCTGCACTCCCTGAACGAGAGTGAGTTGTCGCAACCCGACCTGATTTTCCAGATCGGAGTCCCCCCACAGCGGATCGACATACTCACATCGATTACCGGCGTCGAATTCGAGGAAGCGTGGAACAGCCGCATCGAGGTTATGATCGAAGGACGCTCGGTGCCCGTCATCGGAAGGTCCGATCTCATCGCAAACAAGCGTGCTAGCGGACGGCCTCGCGACCTCGCAGATGTCGACGAACTCACGCGCGTGCGCGAATCGACTGATTAGCTGAGTTATAGGTCACACGGTAAGCCTTTGACTTTGTTCGACTAATGTCCGGCGACAGAAATGACGTACGTCGTACGGGCAACTTCGAATTCGTTGGCGGTTCCATTCGGTTTGCGGCGGACGAATGCGGAGCGCAAGAGCCATGGTCCGCTCTTGGTAAGTGACAGGTGAACAACGCCATTTGCGTCAGCCGTCAACGAAACGGCACCGGCGGCGGGACCGGTCGCACCGGCAGTGGTGTCCGCTGCAGGAGTTGCGTCGATGCCAATGCTCGCCACCGGTGTGCCACCACCCAGCAGTTTGATGTGCAAAGTATCGCCCACATGCAGCTGCCAAGGATCATTGACAGGCACAAACTCCAGAAGGAAGCCAGCCGTCTTGTTGAAGGCACGCGGGCCGCCTCTTCCCACCTGCACCGTCGTTGCCGCATAGGACGTGCTTTGATAGGAAATGCTGTCCATGCCCGCAAACGCATTAGCGCGCTCGAGGCGTGCCGCCTCGGCTGCGCCACCTTCTGCGCGCAGGAAGCGGATCAAACCCGCAGGCGCGGCGCGCGTCAAGCGTCCCGATTGCAGCGCGACCGCGATCAGGTACTGGCCCGCCGCGGCCGGCTTCTGATGGAGCCGGAGCGAACCGCCTTCCACAGACATTTCAGTGATCCTGGCTTCACTTGATGCGCCGATCACACGCGCATCAGCGATGCGCGTCGGCTGCACGGCACTTCCGGCTGGAAACCGGGTGCCCGATCGTCCGTTGGCGTGTATGGTCTCGTTCGCGGCGATCGAGAACAGATCTGGAATAATCCAGAAATCATGAGCCAGGGCGGTGGAAACAATCGTCAACAATGCGACAACAGCAGCGGCTCCCGCTGCCAGCCGATTGTTGCGATGCTTTTGAAGTGGGCTCTTCGAGGGTCGCATGGGCACCGATTCCAATGCTAAGAGTTCCGACGGAACTGATTGAGAGGGATCCAAATGATACGGACCATTCGATAACGTGTAAAGCAGCCGTCACACCGATTCAATCACGAAGTCAGCCAGGCCGCGGGCACGGGTGTGAGTAGTGAATGTGCACTACCTTCCACTCACCGTTGCGTCGGGTCCAGCCCATGGTCTCGTTGCCGCGCGCATCGATCGCACGCTCTCCCATGGTCGCCTGGATGGAGTACTGTCGCGTGATCAGTCCAAGATCGCCCGAGGTCCACACTCTCAGGTCCGTGAATTCACCGCGCATGTTTTGAAACGACTCGATTTCGGGTTTCAGATGACGCTCCCAGACGTCGTCGAGCCCAATGTTTCGAACACTGTGCTCGTAAAGGATGATGTCCGGCGCCAGCAGCTGCTTCAGCGCGACCAGGTCCTGGGCGAGAAACGCGCGGTTATAGCGCTCGATGGCCGCACGCAATTCCGCGTCGGGATTGCCCTGTGCCGATGCCGCACTCGTTGCGGTCAGAGCACACAGCAACAGCAACTTCGATAGTTGGTTCATGGAGAAGCCTCCGTTGAATGAGCGGTCACTGGCTCGGGTGCGGCGGCTGCGCCAGCGCGTGTTTGACGTGCTCGCGTAGTGCCGCGTCGTGCGTGAGCAGAATGGCTGCAACGTTTGCCGAAACGATGAGCGTCGGCGGCATTACCCACGTGATTCTCATGTGCGGCGGCGCACTGGCGTGGGATTCCGAACTGGGGTTAGTCCCCTGGCACGTAGACTCGCCTCGACAGCGGCCAGGTTCCAGCTCGAGGTTGTGGATACATCGGCACCGGGATCCCCGGGATCCTGCCGATCGGCACTGCATCCGGCCAATCCGAACAACCGGACGAATGCGGTTCGCTTTGGGTTTGCAAAGGCCCCGATCATGATGGCCTCATCGGGAAACGTGGAGGTGAACGATGATCCACTTACCGTCGCGCTTCTCCAGAACGGCGGTGCCACGTCCGGATTGTTGCACCGGTCCGGTCGCGGTGTTGCCACTCAAGTTCTGACGGAAGGCGACCCAGGCCACCGTGCCGCGCACGACCGCCTCAACGGACGCATGCTCGAACTTGAGGTCGGTAAAACGTGCCAGCTCGGGCTTCAGAAACCGATCGCGATACTCGCTCAGTCCATGCACGGTGGCAGTATCCGTAAGGATGTGGACGCCTCGCGCTGGGAACATGCTGTCGAGCGCGGCGAGGTTGCCCGACTGGACATTCTGCGCAAAGGAGAGGATGAGTTGGCGAACTGCATCCCGTTCCGGGTCCGGAGCGCCGCGCTGAGCGGATGCGCCGGTTGCAGCAGTGATAAGAAGCAGCATCGCCACGGCCGAAACTTTGCCAACTTGCATGGAGCCTCCGAAGGCTGAGAGATCGCTTATGAACGTTACCGCCAAATATCTGGCCGCGTCAGTAGCTGCGCGTTGATCGCAAATAGTCACGGTGCTGAGTGACTGAGAACGGCACCGACCGCAGGCACTAGCACCAGAATTCCGCACGGCTCCGCGACTCCCGCTGCGAACGGAGTCGCCACCGATATTGTAGGGCCGGCAGTTTCTGGATCATCGTGCGATAGGTCGCTCGACTCGTCATCCGGCAGGCCGACGCGCACGGCTGGACCAATGAATGTGCCGGATCTTCCAGCCTGTGGGCGTGCGCAAGAGCACCATGGTCTCGGCGCCCACGTTGTTAATTACGCGCTCGCCGCGCTGTCCCGTGGTCGAATATTCGCGAGTAGAAAGCGCCAGATCGCCGGACACCGTGATCACATCGCGCAACGTTTCCTGCTTCAGGGATTGGGTAGCGCGGATGTCGGCACTCAGATGGCGGCGCCGATAATCATCGAATGACTCCCACCCGCCGCCTTCGAAGATGACGACGTCCGGATGCAGCAGAGCAAGCACCGCGGTCGAGTCGCCGCTCACGAGCGCCTTCCCGAATGCGGCAACCACGGTTCGAACCGCGGTTTCATCGGCAGGCTGCTGCGCGGCCAATGGTGCGGCAAGCAGCAGCGACAGCGCGAGCGTTACCTGTTTTCTCATATGCAAATCCTCGGTCAGGGTGTAGGCATTGCTACCAGAAATGCAGTTGCCAGAAGGACCAGCAAGGCTAAGGTCAATTCAATGGTTGCGGAGCGGCGCAGCCGCACCGTGCTGATCTCCGTACCCAGCACAGGCTGCACCCGCCTCCAGTTGTAAATGCCGGTTGCGCCGGTTCCTGCCACTGCGAGGAGTTTCAGGCCGAGTGTCTGTCCATAATCCGTTTGCCACAGCTCGCTGATTCGCGTCAAATGGACAATTGCGCTGATGCTGCCGGTAAGTACAACGGTTCCAGTCGCAACCAGTGCCAGCGAAGAAAAAGCACGAACTAGAACGGCCAATGAAGTATATGCCGAAATTCGCAACGCGATGGGCAGTCCGATGAATAGCACGCAGGCAAGTGTGCCTATCCAGAGCCCGGCGGCGAGCACATGGAGCCCATCAATCGCGATCGATCCGATTTGCCATTTTTCAACCGCAGCCGCGTGACCGGCGAGCGGTGAGCCGATCACCAGGAACGCCACACCGGCGGCGGCGACCGCCCGCGCGAGGCCGTGGATTACATTCGAGTTCACTGACCCGATCAGGAGGACAATCGCGCCCGACACAACCAGCAGCCAGCCCTGGCCCCACCTGGTGTCTGTAACCATGCTGACCAGCAGATTCATATCCCAGGTTGCCTGCGCGCCGTGCAAGGCGGACGATTGCAGCGCGAGGCGTAAGACGGCGAGGAGCAAACTCGCTATGGCCGCAAGCACCAAAGTCCACCGCATGACTGCCCACGCCGATTGAACGTACTCCTGTCCTAACGCAGCAGCCTTGTGAGTCAGGATTGACCAGAACGCGACGCCGCCAGTCAATACCAGGATCAGCGCGTAATTCAACCAGCGTGTCGCGACCGCAGCGGCACGCAGATTCACATCGACCACCTCCCGATGTTCGGGCGGCACCTGATGTTCGGGTGGCAACCGATACCCGGTCGGCGGCCGGCCCGAGTCCACAGGAGCGACGGGTCTTACGCCGACGACAGTGAAACCGAAGTTTCCGCTGACCACGTGGCCGTCTGCACCTGCGGTGCGCCACGTCACCGTAAAACCGCCGTCGGTAAGCGGCTCGGCTAACCGCACTAAAACTGCGCGTTGTTCCGAGCCGCTTTCCTCGAGAGAGCCCGGGAGAGTGTCACCACGTGTACTTACAGTGGTTACTTGCGTGTAGCGCAGCTCGATGGCCTGGGTAAAGGTCAGTTGCATTTCCCTGAGCGCTTCGCGAACGGTATCGCCCTTGGCAGGCACGGAGGATTGCAGCCCCAGGTGCGGTACCATCGGGCGGGGCGCTGAAGCGGCCAGCAACGCGAAGCAAATGATCGTCAGTACATGCATCAGTGTCTGTGCTGGGTGGCCGCTGCCACAGGCTGCATCTGCATGCGGTGCATTTGCGTCATGGCATCGAGCACTCCGTAAGCCCCCATGCGCATCGGTTCGCCACCCAGGAAAAGACGCAAACCCGCCGACAATGACAGGAACGACGACCGGCCAAACAACGATTCGGGATCGATGCCGCCGCGTTCTTCGGACACGCGATTCCATTGCGCTTCGATGTAGGGACGGGCGCTGAATGGAAGCTTGGTAGCAGTCAATCCATAGCCTCCAACGACCGTGAGCCACCGCGTCGCGCCAATTGGATGCGAATCATGATCGTAACGGAAGAAGCCGCGTGAATCGGGTGGCCCTTTGCGCTCGTACTCAGGACGCGTTGCGTACTCGATGCGGGCATACGGTTTGTGCACGCCGCGCGCAATGCTGGCCTCGCCAGCTACCGAGAAATAGCCGTCCTCGTCCTTTGGATCGCTCCATGAGCCTTCGACCAAACCGTACATGCGGCCGAAGCCCTGATCCTGCTCGTGACGAAGCGACAGGTTGTAAAGCCGCGTAACACTCGCCGGTTCATCTGCTTCGTGCTCCTCTTTGACGTATCCGAAGGAGCCGGTGAGCTCGAGCGGCCAGGTGCCCATCATCTCAGTACCGAAATGCTTGGCAAATCGCGCGGACCAGGAATTGGCGAAGCTCTCGGCATTGCTGAAATCCCATGCGCTGGTCGGCTCGTTGCCGCCGAACACACCGACCTCGAGACTCCAGGACGGATTCATGTAAACGCCATTCAGTGTGAACCGCTCGAGGATTTGGGAGAGGTGGTGGTTGGTCGGGTATTTGACCACGGGCCGCGACATCGGATCGTCCGTACCATAGGGCGCGAACCCCTTGCCGGCCGAAATCGAGAAGCCGCCACCCCGGCTGGCCCACACGTTTGCGCTCAGCATTGCTTCGTGAAGGATCGTGTGCGGGTGGCGTTTGTCGATGAAGCCTTCGCCCCAGCCGCCAAAGGTCAGCTCGCCGCCAGGCTGCGTGATTCCCTCGAAATTAAACGTGGTTCGCAGCGAAACGCCTGAGCCTCGCGATTCTACGTTCAGCATCAGCGCCGGTTGCGTCAGATAGAGGCCGCGCCGAGCAAGGGGTGTATCGTCGTCAGCCGGCAGTGCAAGGGTTGCGGTTGGAAATACCTGAGCCATCCCGAGTGCCATCCAGCCACCACCCAGCGACACCATGGTCATCTCGTGCTGCATCCCGGCGTGTTCCTGCATCATCGCGGTGTCATGCTGCGCCGGATGGGCCTTGGCGGAGTCTACCTGGTGACCGGCGTGTTGCGCCGTATCACGCCGCTGCGCCGAATCCTGACGCGCCGGTACATGCCCCGCATGCGAGATGGAGTCACGCCGCTGCGCGGAATCCGCCCGTGCTGGTGGATGCCCCGCATGGGCAGCCGAGTCGCGCCGAACAGCCGCGTGCGTTACGTGCGCGGCGGTGTCACGCTGCTGCGCAGCGTGCTGCGCATGCGCCGCCGTATCGCGACGTGCTGGTGCAGCAGTATGCGCGGCGTGCCCGGCAGCAGCGCCCGTACGAGGCGCACCTGGCTGCGGCGCACCCGGCTGATGCATGGCATGCGCGCCCGCCCGGCCAGCTGCACCTGTGGGCGTGGTTGCGGCCGGATGGCCACCATGATCAGCTGGAGTAGGAGTAGCGCCTGCGGCTGCTGGCTGATGGCCGGCGTGTTGGCCCGCCGCTGTGTCCGCACTCGAAGCCGCCGCCGAATCTGTCGCCTCCGCGGCAGACGCGGCGTCCCGACGATCGTCGCTTCTATCTGAAGAACAGCCAATTACCGCGAGGCCGCAAAGCAGCGCCGCGATTCGCTTCCGTGACATGATTATTCTCCTGCGTGTACACCCGTGACAGTGTCTCCGCGCCACTGCGACGCGAAGGCAATCGTGGGTTAATGCTTTGCGGTGATGTTGGGTGGAGGCTAAGCCCGGGGAGGTGGTGTGCTGGAGACAAGCAGCGGATCAGTATAACTGGATGCGATCCAGGTGTTGGATTGAAGTTGATTGCCCGGCTGTGTTTCGATCGAGAATTTCGAGGGCGCGAGACTCACCGTTCCGCATCCCGCGCTCATTAGACATTGGGCAGGCAATTCCGCCCCGGTGCTGGCTGCAGGCCCTGTCGGAGTAACATCCGGTGCGCTCTGGTGGTGGCCCTGTCCGTGATTGTGAGTACTCGTCACGGGTTGAGTCGTCGAGGCCATCGGGCAACTACGTGCCATGTACTGGCCAGAGGCCAAAGCCCCGATCAAAAACAAAGCCGCGAAGGCACGTAAAAGGCGCATGGCATAAGCCTGCCGCAAGCCGAGGGCCACCGCAAGTGCAGGGTCGGCCACAATTGTGGTCTGCTGCAACTGTGCGGTTCACTCAGGGGAGGATGGAACGTCCTCGTGCTGCAAACTGCCTGCGCGGCCTCGCATCCCTGCGACTATGAGTTCCCGGAGCCGACGAAGCTGCACCTCGTCGCCCACAATGCGCTTGGGCAAGTAGTGCGCGGCTGCTTTCGAGTAGTAGAAGAGCAAGAACTCCGCCGTTTCGGCGGCTTCGTGGCAATCGCCCAGAACCGTCCACTCGACCCAGACAAAGCCCTTTCGCCTCTCATATCACGCATGGCTCGCACGGTTTCAGCATTTCACGGAAGAACTTGGGCTGGATTCAACTCAGCGTCAGTCGGGTGGCCGAAATCCTCGGACGCAGGCAGCATGCTGTCGACTCAGCCTGGCACACGCTGCAGCCACACCTTCGTCAGACCATGCATCTAACCCTCGTCGAGATTGCGACGGTACTGCGCCCGGACCAAGTGGACAAGTTCCGTAAGTTGGTGGCCGGGCATCAGTCACCCCACGATCATCGCTAAGGATCTTCCCACGGCCTTTGAGGCCGGCACAGTTTCTGAAGTCCATGGTTGCACATCACGCGGGCGCGATTCTCAATGTGCCGAGAAGCCCGATCCTAGGTCGCCCGGCTGCGGATTGCCGGCGGCCGTCGTAACGTAGTGACGGGTAAGGTTGGCACTTCGCTTCCAAAGGGGGTTATACTCTTTTCATGATCCGGGCACTTCGTCGTCTCTTTGCAACCACCGCGTTGGCCGGGACGCTCACTGCGTCTATTGGCGCTGCCTGGGTATCGGTGTGCGATGCAGGCGCGGACGGTGTACCGACGACCATGGCGATGGGTATGCCGGACATGCGCGACATGCCAGGTATGCCAATGAATGGAGACGCGCCAGGCGAACAGGGCTCGAGGCCGCATTCAGCGCCCGATTGTCCATGGGGACCCATCAGCGGATCCGTCTCCTGCATTTCTTTCGCGGTTATGACTGACAACGTCTCGGTCGCCTTCTGGTCGTCCCAGCCAAGTGCGCAGTCTCAAATACGCAATGACGTTCCACCAGCGAGTGTACCGGCCAACAACTTGTTTCATCCTCCCAAAGCGTAATCCGTTCGCGGCTCGTTCGAGCCGGTTTTAGCAACCAACAATCGCCGGGCAACCGCCGCGCGGATGCGCGCGCGTGGGCACGCTCATAACCCGCGTGCGGCAGCCCGGTCACGAACGGATTACCAAAATGGACGCATCAATCGAACGACAAAAGCGTTCGCGCTGGCGTTGCGGCGCTCTCGCTGCCATAGCGCTCGCTCTACCCACGGTGCTCGCGGCACAGCGTTCCTCGCCGCGTCTCGATTCGCTCATTGCGCAGGCGATTGCAGTGCAGCCATCGCTGAAAGCAGTGCAGGCGCGAGTGGATGCCGCGCACGCCCGTGGCCGATCGGCTGGTACGCTCGACGATCCGATGGTTGGCATCGGCGTCATGAACTTGCCGGTCAACGGCCGCGGCTACGATGACATGACGATGAATGCCGTCAGCCTTCAGCAGGCCCTGCCGTTTCCGAAGCGCTTGCGATTGCAGCGAGAACAAGCGGCGGCCGAAGCACGGGCCCTCGAGGCGGCCTCATCGCCATTGCGGGCGAACATCGAAAGGGATGTGCGGCGCGCCTACTACGAGCTCGCGTTCCTGGACGGCGCCATGGCCGTGTTGGCGGAGAGTCAGACGGTAACGACGGCTCTCATACAATCAAGCGAGTCGCGCTATGCAGCGGGTCTTGCTCGCCAGGAAGAAGTTCTGCGATTGCAGGTCGAAGCAGCGCGCATCGCGGAGGAGGCCGCGCGTTTTGCGGAGGAACGACGCGCCGCGCTGGCGCAGCTGAACGCGCTTCTGGCCCGGCCGAGCGACGCAGCAATCGATGCCAGCGGCATTCCGGAAGCAATCAAGCGTGCTGCTGTGCCGGCCAATGCTGCCGAGATCCGCTTTGCCTCCAGTGCGCTGGGCTCGCGAGTACTCGATACGCCGCTGCCTCCGGTGGCGACACTTCAAGCCACCGCTGCAGTGAACAACCCCGAACGGCGAGAATTCGACGCGCGGCTTGCCGTCGAGACCTCACGCCTGCGTCTCGCCGAGCAGGCGCACGAGCCCCGGTTCGATGTCGAGCTGCAATACGGCCAGCGTCCGGGTCGCTCCGACATGGTGAGCCTGATGGTTTCCTCTCCGATCCCGATTCGACGGAACGCGCGTCAAAATCAGGAGATTGCGGCGGTGCGTTCAGAGCTATCGGCCGTTCAATCAGACCGAGCGGCACAAGTCCAGGAGGTGAACGCTGAAATCGCCACGCTGCACAGCGAACTGGAAGCCATCCGGTCGCAACTCGCACTTTATGTGCGATCGATCCTGCCACAGGGCCGCGCCGTGTTCGAATCTACGGCTGCAGGGTACGCTGCCGGCCGCGCCGATTTCCCGTCTCTGCTCGAGAGCCGCCGTTCGCTCTTCGAGTACCAGCTCGGCTTTGAGCGGCTAATCGCAGACTTTGCGCGCAAGCTGGCGGAACTCGAGCGCCTGGTTGGAACCGGGGTGCTCTTATGAATGTCGATCTCGTTTACAGCTATGTGCGCAAGCACAAACTCGCTTTCAGCGCGGTTACGGGTGTGATCGTGCTGAGCGTGCTGCTCGTCATACTGATCCGCAATCGCGACGATCCGGCGCGCGAGACGGTTCCGGCTGACGCGCTGACCCGAAGCGACGACATGGCCGGCATGAATATGATGACTGCCGACGGATCGGTTCAGCTCACACCCGGACAGGTCAGCGAGTTCGGCATCACCTTCGCAACCGTTGAAATGCGTCCGCTTTCCGGCGAGGTGCGCGCTGTAGGCAGCATCGCGGTGGATGAAACACGCATTGCGGCGGTGACCATGAAGTTCTCCGGTTTCATCGAGCGCCTCTACATCGATTTCACCGGGCGGCCAGTGAACCGGGGACAGCCGCTCTTCGAGATCTACTCGCCGGACGTTCTTGCGGCACAGGAGGAACTGTTGCTCGCTGCGCGGCTGCAAAGCTCGAGCACCCGCGACATCCCGGGTGTGCCCAGCGCGGTTGATCTGGTGGCCGCGGCACAGCAGCGCCTGCGGCTCTGGGATATTTCAGAAGCACAGATCGATGGGATCCTGCGTGCGGGAGCAGCCAAACGAACCGTCACGATCTATGCACCGGCCAGCGGTGTGGTACTGGAAAAGAACGTGGTTGCCGGGCAAGCGATCGAAGCGGGACAGCTTCTGTATCGCATCGCCGATCTGACACGTGTTTGGATCGAAGCAGAAGTCCGGGAAGCGGATGCCGGACTAATCAGCACGGGTGCGCGCGCGACCGCGGAGTCCACCGCCCTGCCCGGCCGGACGATCGCCGGGAACGTCGAGTACGTCTATCCCACGGTGCAAGCCGATGCACGTTCATTGCGGACGCGCATTTCCGTACCGAATGCCGGTGGCGCGCTTCGGCCGGGCATGTACGTGGCCGTGCGCATCGATGTTGGCGGGCGCACCGCGTTGGCTGTACCAAACAGCGCGGTCGTCAATACCGGAACGCGCACGATTGTCTTCGTCGATTACGGTGCTGGCCGGATCCGACCGCAGGATGTCATCGCCGGACGAGCCGGAGATCAATTCACCGAAATCATCTCGGGACTCGAGCCCGGACAGCGAGTCGTCACCTCCGCGCAGTTCCTGCTGGACTCCGAATCCAACCTCGCCGAAGTGATGCGCGGCATGATTAGCCAGGGTGCCGGCGGGATGCAGATGCCGGACACTGGAAGCATGAAAGACATGCCCGGCATGCAGATGCCTTCGGGACGGAGGTAGCAATGCTGGCGCGAATCATTGAATGGTCGGTCCGGCATCGGTTCACCGTCTTGCTGACTACGCTGGCACTCTCCCTGGCTGGGGTCTGGGCCATGCTGCGTACACCGGTGGATGCGATTCCCGATCTCTCCGACGCACAAGTCATCGTGATGACGGAGTGGCCGGGCCAGAGTCCCCAGCTGGTCGAAGACCAGGTGACCTACCCGCTCTCCACTGAACTGCTCAAGGTGCCACACACGAAGTTCGTGCGTGGCATGAGTCAGTTCGGTTTATCCGCCGTGTACGTCGTGTTCGAGGATGGCACGGACCTGTATTGGGGCCGCAGCCGTGTTCTCGAGTATCTGAACGGGGTGCGCGATCGTTTGCCTGAAGGCGCAATGCCGATGCTGGGACCCGATGCGACCGGTGTGGGCTGGGTGCTGCAGTACATCGTCGCCGACACGACTGGAAAAAAGAGCCTGGCGGAGCTTCGCTCGCTGCAGGACTGGACGATCCGTCCGGCGCTGACCGCGGTTGCCGGAGTGGCGGAGATCGCGGCGCTGGGCGGCTTCGAGAAGCAGTACCAGATCGAGGTCGACCCCGAAAAGCTGCTCGCTTACAACATTCCGATCGGAACAGTAGTCGAGGCGATTCAATCGTCGAACCAGGATGTTGGTGGGCGCGTCCTCGAGCAGGGTGGCAGCGAGTACGCCGTGCAGACGCGTGGACGATTTGCCAACCTCGCGGATGTGAGGTCGGTACCGGTCGGCGTCGCGACGGGTGGCATTCCAATTCGGGTGAGCGATGTAGCGACCGTACAGGTTGGGCCCGAGGTCAGGCGCGGCATCGCCGATCTGAACGGCAAAGGCGAGGTCGTCACCGGATTCGTGGTCATGCGCTTCGGCGAGAATCCGCTCGAGGTCATCGATCGAGTCAAGGAGAGAATGGCCGAAGTCGAGCGCGCCCTTCCGCCAGGGGTCGTGCTGGTGGTCGGCTACGATCGCAGCGGGCTGATCGAGCGCGCGATCGACACCTTGCGCGAGAAGTTGATCGAAGAGTCCATCATCGTCGCATTGGTAACCCTGCTGTTCCTGCTGCACGCCCAGAGTGCACTGGTTGCGATTCTTACGCTGCCGATCAGCATCTTCCTCGCATTTCTGGCCATGCGCGTGCTCGGTCTCAGCGCAAACATCATGAGCCTGGGCGGAATTGCGATCGCAATCGGCGCAATGATCGATGCGGCCATCGTGATGGTGGAGAACCTGCACAAACATATCGAACGGGATGAACGCGAAGGTCGCACGCGGCCACGCTGGGAGCAAGTAACGGAGTCCGCAGTCGAGGTTGGACCTGCATTGTTCACATCGCTTCTGATCATCACGGTCTCGTTCATTCCCGTGTTCGCGCTGCAGGCGCAGGAAGGGCGGCTGTTCCATCCACTGGCCTGGACCAAGACGCTATCCATGGCGGCCGCCGCACTGCTCTCAGTGACCTTCGTGCCGGTCTTTATGGGAGTGGTGGTGCGCGGCAAGGTGAAACACGAGAATGCCAACCCGGTGAGCCGCGCGCTCATTCGAGCATACCGGCCGCTGATTCGATTCGTGCTGCGCTGGCGCCGGGCTGTGATCGGAAGCGCGCTCGTGGTGCTGGCGGCTACTGTCTGGCCGTGGTCCAGGCTGGGCAGCGAGTTCATGCCGCCGCTCAACGAAGGCAGCATCATGGACATGCCCTCGCTGTTTCCGAATGTCGGAACCGCTCAGGCCAAGCAGATACTGCAGCAGCGCGACCGCGCGATTGCTGCCGTACCCGAGGTAGCCGTGGTGCTTGGCAAGATTGGGCGCGCCGAGACGGCGACCGACATGGCGCCGATGTCCATGATCGAGACGGTTGCGATCCTGAAGGATGAGGACGAGTGGCGCGCAGGCGTGGACTACGACTCGATCGTAGCCGAGCTGAACGCAACTGTGCGCACGCCCGGCGTCGCCAACATGTGGTCGATGCCAATCAAGAACCGGCTCGAGATGCTGACCACCGGCATCAAGACGCCGGTCGGCATCAAGATCTTCGGACCCGATCTGGCCACGCTCGATCGGATCGGCAAGCAGATAGAGGCCCTGCTGCCACGCGTGAGCGGCACGAACAGCGTGTTCGCCGAGCGCACATTTGGTGGCCGGTACGTCAATGTCGACATCGATCGCGAAGCCGCGGCGCGTTACGGCCTGACCACGGGCGATGCACAGATGGCGGTGATGACCGCGGTCGGCGGCATGTACGCCGGCCAGGTGATCGAGGGGCGGGAACGCTACAGCGTGCTTGTACGCTACCCGCGAGAGCTGCGTGATACGCCCGAGCGCTTGCGCAATGTGCTGGTGCCGACGCCATCGGGCGCGCAGGTCGCCCTGTCACAGCTCGCGCATATCGCTGTTGTGCCCGGTTCCTCGCTGATTAAGAGCGAAAACGCGTACCTGAATACCGTCGTTTACGTGGACGTGCGCGAACGCGATGTTGGCAGTTACGTGCGGGATGCGCGGCGCCTGGTCGATCGCGAGCTTCAGTTACCGGCTGGTTATCGTCTGGAGTGGTCGGGCCAGTACGAAGCGATGCAGCGCGCCAATCGCACGCTGCGATTCGTCGTGCCGATTACACTTATCATTATCTTTCTGCTGCTCTACTGGAACTTCGGCAGCGTCATCGAGAGCGCCATTGTGATGCTTTCGCTGCCGTTCGCCCTGGTAGGCGGTGTCTGGCTCATGTGGGCGCTGGGCTACAACCAGAGTGTCGCTACCTCGATCGGTTTCATCGCACTGGCCGGTGTCGCCGCGGAGACCGGTGTGATCATGTTGATCTACCTCGACCATGCCTGGCGCGACCGTGCTGCGGCCGGCCTGCTCAGCTCGCGCCAGGACGTGAACGCCGCCATCGAGTACGGCGCCGTGGAGCGCGTGCGGCCGAAGCTGATGACGGTAACTGCGATCATTGCAGGATTGCTGCCGATCCTGTGGAGCACCGGCACGGGCGCGGACGTGATGAAGCGCATCGCCGCGCCCATGGTGGGTGGCATGATTTCTTCCACGATCCTGACACTGCTTGTGATTCCGGCGATTTACTCGCTCTGGAAGGAGCAATCAGTCGAGCGTTCGTCGGTAACGTCCAACGAAACAACAGACTTCACTCCCCTCGTCACTACAGGAGCATGAGTCATGAGAAAATGCAATCGGAATCTTGTCTTGTGCGCGGTACTGCTCGGCGTTGCCGCCTGCCAACGTTCTGACACTGGTAAAGAAAATGAGAACTCGACCGTGGCTTCGGATTCCACCATGCCCGGGATGTCGGGCATGGCGGGAATGCAGGACACGGCAATGATGGCCGGAATGACGAAGCGCATGGAAATGATGCGCGACATGAGCGGTGACAGCCTGGAAGCGATGATGCCCGAGCATCGGCAAATGGCGGGCAACATGCTGTCCGAGATGAGCCGTCAGATGCGCGAGATGAACATGACCGCTGATGCTGCGTGGATGACGCTCACAGATTCAATTCGCGCCGATCTGACGCGGATCCCGGACCTGACCAGTGCGGACCTGCAGACCTTGATGCACGAGCATGGCCGCCGACTGCACCGACTCATGGAGATGCATACCACGATGATGACAAACATGCGCATGTAGCAGGCGCTCTGGAGCGCCGCGGCTCGCCTGATGTCGTTCTAGGACAGAGTGAAGATGCGGAGCTCAGCCTATGTGATGATCCCTCCATGCCTAGAGCGATTGATTGCACCTTGGAGTAAAGCACTAAACGAAGGAATTATGACTGTAGCGATTCCAAGATCGCGCAGCCAGTAAACTCTGGCTGGATCGCCGCAGTGTTGGATGAGGCCAGCGAGCGCCGATCGAATCCTGGCAAGGCCACGCAGTTTCGCGTTGATTTCTTGAATCTTCTGCTCGGACAGTCGGCACACTTCCACGCAGTCGGCGGTCGGCGCAGCCTGCATTCCGATCAGCTCATGGATTTCGCGGAGCGAGAACCCAAGCTCCTGCGCTCGCTTTATGAACCTGATTCGACTGACGGTGGCCGCCGGGTATTGACGATATCCGGGAATCGCCCGGGTTGCCGTTCAATCAAGCCCTATCGTTCGTAAAACCGGATTGTCTCTACCGACACGCCCAGCCGCTTTTGCCGCAGCCCCTATCGTGTTCACTTGCCTTTTCAGGCAGCCCTTACGCAGGAGATGGCCGACCGCTAAATGATCAACTGCGGACGCGGCGTCTGGGGTTACTCTTTAGCGAATGCCGCTGTGTAATTATGCCATTTACCCCATCGATTCTTTATCCGAAAGCCGCTGGCCTTCGCCAGTCGAACGAGCGTCTCGAACCGGATCAAGTCCGGGTCGGGGACAGACTCATGAACGACCGTCATCCCGGTCTGTCTTAAAACGCGGAACGCAGACTCGAGACAGCCGCGTCGATCGGTCACCTCGCCGAGAACACTCACCAGCACGATCACGTCGGCTTGACTATCGCGAAGCGGCAGCCCGCAGTTGGCGTCGAAGACCACAAACGATGCATTGCGCACACGCGCCGACTCGAGCTTGCGCCGGGCCTTTTGCAGCATTTCAGGTTGAATATCCAGGAGTACGACGTGCCCGCCCGGTGTTCGAGCGCTGAGCTCCCGGCTGAAATAACCGGAACCGGCACCGAGTTCAACAATGGTCGCATCCGGGCCAGCCGCGATGCGGTCCGCTAACTCTTCTGGCGTGATGATCGCACGTCGAAGCGCGTTGTCGATCAGCCAGGAGAATTCGTGGGGAAATATACCGCGCGCGAATACCCTACGAAGTATGGAAAGCGGATTTCTCATGTCGGGCAAGGTCCTAACGTCAGCTGGTCTTCAGCAGGCGCAGCGCATTCGCAATAACGAGTAGCGATACACCCATATCTGCCGCGATCGCCATCCATAGCGCCGATATACCGCCAAATGTCAACCCGACGAAGACGATCTTGATCCCCAGCGAAAGCACCACGTTTTGTCTAATGATGGCGAGGGTGCGCCGGGAGTGGTGAATCAGCCAGGGCAGCTTATTCAGATCATCCGACATGAGCGCGATGTCGGCCGCTTCGATAGCCGCGTCGCTGCCGGCGGCTCCCATCGCAATTCCGAAGGTCGCCCGGCCCATAGCGGGCGCGTCGTTGACGCCATCGCCGATCATCGCGACTACACCGTGTTCGCGGACTAGCGCCTCGACTGCTGCGACCTTGTCTGCTGGGAGCAGCTCCGCCTTTACATCCGTAAGCCCGGCTTCACTGGCGATGCGACCGGCGGTAGCGGCATTGTCGCCAGTCAGCATCACGATCGTGCTGACACCAGCTTCACGCAGAGCATTCACCGCTGCCACGGATTCGGGGCGGACCGCGTCGGCCAGGGTTACGAAGCCACAGACATGGTCTGAAGTACCCATGACGACAACGCTGCGTCCGGCTGACGAAAGCTGCTCGAGCCGTTCGTGGACCTCCGGCGTTTCCTGACCTAGCTCTTCGAGATAGCGATGCGACCCAAGCCAGTACTCCTTGCCTGCGAGGAGCGCAGTTACACCACGTCCATTGATAGCCCGAACATCCTCAGCGGTTTGAACCTTCACGCCGGCACTCTTGACGTGGTTCATAATTGCACGTGCAAGCGGATGGTCGCTGTGTCCTTCGATCGCTCCCATCACGGCCAGCAACTCGGACTCCGTGTGGCCGGCGAGCGCAACCACGTCGACGACTCGCGGTGCGCCTTCTGTCAACGTGCCGGTTTTGTCGAGTGCAACTGCACGCAAGCGAGCAGGAGCTTCAATGAATGCGCCACCCTTGACCAGCACCCCGTTGCGCGCGGCAGCAGCCAGGCTGGCGACGATGCTGACCGGCGTGGAGATCACAAGGGCGCAAGGACACCCAATCACCAGCAACACCAGCCCCCGGTAAATCCAATCACTCCAATCGCCTGCGAGGAGGAGTGGCGGTATAACCACGACCAGGATTGCCAGACCGAGAATTACCGGCGTGTATACGCGCGCAAAGCGGTCCACCCATTGCTCAGACGGCGCGCGCCGGGACTGGGCTTCACCCACCATTCGGATGATTTGCGCGAGCGTGCTCTCGCCAGCGAGGCGTGTTACCTCGACTTCGAGCGCACCTTCTCCGTTGATCGTGCCCGCGAACACATCGGCACCGGGCGCTTTTTCGACGGGAACGCTTTCGCCAGTGATGGGGGCCTGGTTGACGCTGCTGCTTCCTTTTCGAACCGAGCCGTCCAGCGGAACTCGATCGCCGGGTTTGATCAGAATATGGTCGCCAACCCGGACATCGGTGGCAGGAGTGTCGACGGCCGCGCCATCAGCATTCAGTACGCGGGCAGTGTCGGGCGCGATCGCAAGTAATGCCTCCACCGCGCGCCGTGCGCGTCCGATACTCCACGATTCGAGGGCCAGTGAGCCGGCGAAGAGGAAGCTGACGACTGCCGCCTCGAACCACTCGCCAATTACGGCCGCACCAATGACCGCGATTGTCATCAGCAAATTCATGTCTGGACGCAGCCGCAGCAATGCACGCCACGCGCGTATGGCCACGAACCACGCACCGGCCACAATCGAGGCAGCATAGAGTGCAATCACGATTGCAGGCGGAGACTCGGCGAGGCCGGTGCCTTCAGAGCCAAACGCCCCGGCAATTCCAGCAACCGCGGCATGGGTGACGAACGCCGCGAGAAGGAGGATGCCGCTGATCGCAGTGATCACCGTTCGGCCGCGGCGCTGCCAGAACCCGAGCGTGCCGGCGTCGGGCTGGACATCGCCCCACGGCTCAGCGCGCATCCCGGTTTTCGCGACGGCTTCCTGAACCTGCTCTGCATCGAGGAGCGGGAACCCCGGCGTCACCAACATCTTCCCACGAAGGATGTCGAACTGGAGCCTCTCCTCGGCTCCGACCAGCTTGCCCAGCTCGCGTTTGAGGATTGCGACTTCGTCGGCGCAGTCCATTCCGTGGATGCGGAATTCCAGAGTCTCAGTCATGCGTGTTACAGGTGAGACCAGTGGCCGGCGACGAGTTGCCACCGCTGTGCGTATCGCCAAACGGTCAGCCCGTACGCGGGGACGGGCCCATTAGCACTTTTGCCCTGCGTCAACGCGTATGCGACTCCATCAATGATTCTGACTTCGCGAATTTCCCAGACGCCGGTGGCTCCGTGCACGGCGCCCAGCGTAGGCCCATGAGAAAGCACGAGCTCACGCGCGGATTCAATGCGGCCTTGAGACAGGAGGACGGCATTCGACGCGACCATCCGCAGGACGGCGGAATCCGCATCTGCAAGTCCCTGGTGAAATCGCTGAACCGCTGCTTTTGCGTCCTCCTCGCTGGGTGATGCTGGGGGAACGGCGACTTTACCGGAGCATGAACTCACTAACACGCTCAGGACGGCTACACTGAAGTTTAAAAGTTTCATTCGAGCCTCCATCAAAGTCCAAATCGAAAGCTATTTCATGCCACGTTTCGCTTACCGCTTCGGCCAAAAAGCCGCTCAATGAGCACATACGCAGTTGGAAGTACCAGCAGAGTCAGAAGCGTGGAGCTGATAAGCCCGCCAATGACCACAGTCGCGAGTGGGCGCTGAACCTCGGCACCCATTCCGTGCGAGAACGCCACGGGGATGAACCCGATCGATGCGACAGCAGCAGTCATGAGCACCGGCCTCAAGCGATCGCGTGCGCCCTGGACCGCGGCCGTTTCGGCATCGAGTCCGGACGCGCGAAGTCGCTGCACAGTTGAAAGCAGCACCAAGCCGTTGAGCACGGCCACGCCAAACAGTGCAATGAAGCCAATGCTCGCGGAGACGCTCAGGTGCAAACCGCGCAGCGTCAGTGCGATAATCCCACCAATCGCTGCGAACGGCAGGTTGGCCAGGACCAGGCCTGCCAGCCGCCATGAGCGCAGCGACGTGAAGAGCAGGAACGCGATCAGCAGGATGGCAGCAGGAACGACGACGCGAAGCCGGCGCATGGCGCGTTCCTGGTTCTCGAACTCCCCACCAAAACGGAGATAAACGCCCGGCGGCAGTTCGATCGGTGCCAATGATGTTCTTACTTCATCGACGAAGCTGCCCAGATCCCGGTCTCGCACGTTCGCCTGGGCGATGACCAGACGCTGCGCCCCTTCGCGACTAACCTGGACGGGCCCAGCTTCGAGGCGGATCTGCGCGATCTGCGAGAGGGGCACACGAGCTCCGCCAGGTGACGGTACTGTGATTGCACCAATTGCCTCAGGGGAGGTTCTAAGTGACGCCGGATACTGAACGATGACGTCAATGGGATAATTGCCTTCATAGATCGAGGAAACCGGCCGGCCGCCAACCGCAGTCTCCAGCGCCTCCTGGACTTCGCCCATCGGAATGCCAAACCGCGCCATTGCATTCCGGTCCATTCGAACATTCAGATAAGCCTGCCCCTGGGTCGCTTCGACCTGCACTTCGGTCGCCGCCTCTATGCGCGCGATGCGCTGGGCGATCTGCTGTGCGACTCGAAGGTTCTGCTCTGGGTCGTCGCCGAACACTTTGACTGCCAGGTCTGCGCGCACGCCGCTGATCAGCTCATCGAGGCGCATCGCCATGGGCTGTGTAAAGCGAATCGCCATGCCCGGCACGCGGTCCTCGAGCCGCTCCTGCATTTCCTCGATCAGGTCTTCCTTGCCGATTCCGCCTCGCCAATCCGACTTGGGTCGCAGCATGACGAACATGTCCGTCTGATGCAGGCCCATGGGATCGCTTGCGATCTCCGGCCGCCCGATTCGACCCACTGCAGTTGTGACTTCCGGGGTTTGCAGCACCGTGCGCTCGAGTTCGCGTTGCATCTCGATAGAACGGTTCAGCGAAACGCTCGGGTCGCGTGTTGCCTGGATCAGCAGGGACCCTTCGTCGAGCTCAGGCAGGAATTCCGAACCAAGAAACGGCACGAGCGCGCCGGCCGCACCGAGCAACAGCAGCGCGAACAGCAACACGCGCTTAGGCGCGTGGATCGTACGAGCCAGGATCGGTTGGTAGCGGCGGTCCAGCCAATCCTCCAGGCGCTCGGCGTAGCGCGAATGCGGCACGCCTTTGCGAAATACCCAGGTGCTTATCGCAGGCACGTAGATAAGCGAAAGCAACAGGCTGCCGAACAGCGCCATGCCGACCGTGAGCGCCATTGGGCGGAACATGCGAGCTTCAAGGCCCTGCAGCGTGACGATCGGCAGGTACACGAGCATGATGATCAGGACGCCAAAGGCGATCGGTCTTCCAACTTCGCGAGCCGCTTCGGTAATGCGCGGCCGAACGTCAGAAGTGACGCCGGCAGCCTGCCGAAGTTTCTTGGAAAAATGCTCGACCATGACGACGGCACCGTCTACGATCATGCCGAAATCGATCGCACCGAGGCTCATCAGATTAGCGGATAGTCCAAGCCAGCGCATGCCTATGAACGCGAACAACAGCGAGAAAGGAATCGTCGCTGCGACCACCAGCGCGGCTCGGATATCTCCGAGGAACAGCAGCAGCACCGCGATGACGAGCAGCCCACCCTCTATCAGGTTTTTGCTGACAGTACGGAGCGTGCCATTTACCAGATCGGTCTGGTCGTAATACGGGATGATGCGCACGCCTTCCGGCAATCCTCGCGTGATATCCTCGACGCGCTCGCGAACGCGTTCGACCACTTCACGACTATTCTCTCCACGCAGCATCATCACGAATCCGGAGACGACCTCGCCTTTGCCATCCTTGGTGACGGCACCTTGCCGCAATTCAGGTCCGTAGTCGACCTGGGCAACGTCTGAAATGCGGATTGGCACACCGCCTGGCCCGGCGCGGATCGCGGTGTTGCGGAGATCGTCGAGGTTGGTTGCCTGACCGAGGCCACGGAGGATGTACTGTTCGTCGCCGTGCTGGAGGTATCCGCCCGGAGCGACAGAGTTGCTCGCTTCCAGCGCCTCAACGACATCGTGGAGCGTAAGCCCGTAGGCGCGTAGCCGCTCCGGTGAGATCGTGACCTGCGCCTGGCGCACGAGTCCGCCAAACGAATTCACTTCGACAACGCCAGGAATCGTCCGCAGCTGCGGACGGACAATACGGTCGTGAATCGAGCGAAGTTCCATCAGCGATTGACCATTGCCTTCCAGCACGTACTGGTAGATCTCACTGATCGCGCCCGCTAGCGGGCCTAGCGATGCCTCCGTCCCTTGCGGTAGCTGTTCCCGAACCTGTTGCAGCCGTTCGGAGATCAGCGTCCGCGCGAAGTAGAGATCAACGCCGTCTTCGAACACTGTCGTAATTGCGCCGAATCCGTATTTACTGATCGATCGCACCTGGAGCACGCGCGGCATGCCGTTCAACGCAAGCTCGATGGGCATGACGGCCAGACGTTCGACTTCGACCGGTGAGAGCCCGGGTGCTTCGACCAGGATCTGCACCTGCACATCGGTCAGATCCGGGAACGCATCGACACGCAGTGTGCGGAATGCCCAGGCGCCGATTGCACTCAGCAGGACCAGCAGAAAGAGAACCGTTGTCCGCCGGTTGACAGCCCAACCGATGATTCGGTCGACCATACTAATGGCCGTGCTCGCCGAGGCTGGCTTTCCCCAGCTCGGACTTGAGCGTAAACGCACCTCGTACAACCACGCGTTCGCCTGCTTCAAGACCGCTGCGGACCACGACTCGATTGGTCAACGGCTGGGATGCGCCCGGCGCTTCGAGACTGGCAACCTGCACTAGCCGCCGCTCGAATGTGCGAGGTGCAATCTCGACGAAGACGAACCGCTGTTCGCCTTCATTCACAAGCGCCGTTTCCGGTATCGTGATGATCTGCTGCGACGTGCTTGGCACTCCCGCACTCACCGTCGTATGCAGCCGCACCGTAGCAAACATGCCCGGAATGAGCCGTGCGTTTGTGTTCGGGACGTGGATGATCGCGTTTACGGTACGTGTGGTCTCGTCGAGCTGTTGTTCCATCCGTTCGACGGAACCATCGAATTGAAGCCCTGGGTATGCGGCCAGGTGAACGCTGGCGCGATCGCCGACGTGGACCAGCGGCAGTGCCCGCTCAGGAACGGCCGCGGCCACATCCACGAACGCGAGGTTGGCGATTTTGAAGAGTGGCTTCCCGCGTCAATTGCCGAACCGGGAACGGCAGTGACTTCGACGATGCTTCCATCGAACGGAGCGTGCACCGGCAGTTCCTCGAGGACCTGGCCACTGCGGCCGAGCTGGTCGATCAGGGCTGCGGAGGCGCCCAACACGCGCAATCGGCGGCCGGCCGCGTCGACTAAGGCTTGTGCACCCTGGGCGTCCTGGGTTCCGGCCAGCGTCGCGGCGCGCCGCACTGCCATCAGGTATTCGGTCTGCGCAGAAACGAAAGTGGGTGTAAATACTGTCGCAACTATGTCGCCGGCACGGACACGATCGCCCTCGACGACGCGAACCTGCTCAACACGTCCGTCGACTCGCGGCGAAATGACCGCGACGCGACGCGGATCGAAGTGAACTTCGCCAGGCACCTCCAATCCCGCGGCCGCATTCGCGGCGACCTCGCTTATAGCGGGCTCAACCAAAATCTCCGCGGTCCTCATGGCCTGTTCGGTCAGCATCACACGGCCCGAATCCGCATGCTCTTCCGCGTTCTCCTCTTCCTCGTGCTCAGGTTCACTGCTGCGGCCACACGCGAAGCTAATCGCAAGGGTCGATACGACACCGACCAAAATTTGTCGTCGCCTCGTCATCTCGCCCCCTCGCGGTCAAGACTTGTCGCTGCACGCCACAATCCCGCCCACGCCGCAACCATGTCGAGGTAACTCTCGAGCCTTTGTATCTCGGCGTGAGCGAGTGCTCGCTCAAAATCAAGCAACTCCACCAGCGTTAATTCGCCGGTGGCGTAGCCGACAAGCGCACTCTCGCGTTCTTCTCGGGCGGCATTGAGAAGGCGGAGGTCAACCCCTTCGAAACGCTGACGGCCCGCACTGAGTCGAGCGTCCGCAATGGCTGCTTCGGATCGGAGATTCCAGACTGCCCCGGCAAAGATTCCGGTCGCCGAGAGCGTGTCGCGGGTTGCAGCGCTGACCAGGGCGGCTTGTACTGACCGCTGCGAAGTCGGAATCGTCAAAGAGCCGACTAGTGCCGGTCCTACCGTGTAACCACTTCTTACTTCGAAGCGCTGAAGGCCGAGGCCGGCGCTCCAGCGCCAGGCCGACTCCGCGCGAGCAGCAGCAACGCCAGTGCGGGCAATCTCGAGTTCCGCTCTTGCGATACGAATCGCAGGAGCCTGGCGAATTAGGGTCTCAGTGTCAGGCAACGATGGAATCGGCAAACCGGCGATTGAAGCAATGGCGCGGCCCACTGTCTCGTTCGGGGCAGCCACGAAGGCGGTAAGCTGCAGGCGTGCACGCGTTGAATTTGCGGCCGCGCGCGCAGCATCGGATTGCACGCGAATGCGCTCTGTGCGCATTCGAATCACGTCCACGTACCTGGCCTCACCGGTAGCAAAACGCGCATTCAGTGTGGCCGAGGCCCGTACCAGGAGCGAATCCTCCTCAATGTGCCGGCTTCGAATGCGATTCCAGACGGAGGCCTCGATCGCCTGCACTTCGAGCTCGATGGCGCGAGACAATAGGATCCTGTCGAGGCGCGCTTCCTCCAAGGCCACCTGAGCTGCAGCGCGGCTGCGGGATGCATTCACAACGACGCTCGGCACAAACTCCCGTTCCGCCGTGACTCGCGCTGTGTTGTTCAGCGGGTTTGTCAGAGATATCTCTTCCACGTCCATCGCGAGCATCGATGCGCCTCGAGTCGGAACGGCGCGCGTGCGAATGCGGGTAGCTTCGACTGACTCGCGAGCTGCCCTGACAAACGCATCGCCAGCCTGCTGCAACTCGCGCAAGCTCCTCATTTCGGTCGTATTCACCAGCGCGGGCTGCTGGGCCACGTTTCCCAGCGGCACGCTGAGCAACGCGATCAAGACGGTGAGCAAGGCTGCACCACGGCATACGCGCACGACTACTCCTTCTCGCAATAGCGAGCAGGTAGTGGTTAATTAAATTTGTTGGAGTGCTGAACGCTGCGTCAGGCTTTGGGCGGGGGAGGATTCAGGTCGAGAATCGCACTCTCGTGAGCAGACGTAGAGTGGGCGTACTGTATGGCCGCTGACGCCGCTGGCCCAAGGCGCTCAGTGACCACGGTCGTTTTCCAGCGGAAGTACTGCCCGCAACCACCACAGGGACACGCGCAATCGCACGGCGTAATGGGATCGGATTGTTCGATCGCGTTCACAGCGATAGTACAATCGGCGCATGCGGCGGCTCGAATGGGCCCCGCCACGCTCCACAGCGCGCAGAGGACGGCTAGGATTCTTACCATTCGCAGATCCAACCCCCGAGTATCCCGGTGTCACTTTTCAATATGCAGACGCCAGGCAGATTGGGAAACCCCACAGACCCACCACCCGTGAGAGGTCGTCGCGCCTGCACGCGTTCCTGACTCCGCCTAGATTGCCTGTATTCCGCAAGGGAGGTGGGATGCCGACACGTCAGACCAAGCCGATGAACAGCTTCTATAGTGGTGTATTCGTCGCGCTCGTCCTTGCTACGGGCATTGGTTCTTGCGACTTTGAGCAGCCCGCACCATACGCGGATTTGGAGCATCCAGACTATCGAGCTGTAGCTGACGAGATGATCCGAGAACGGCCGACTGTTCTAACCGTGGAGCAGCTCGGTTCTACGCTCGACTCGGCGACCCTCACTCGCATTAGCCCTGTTATCAAACTGCTGAATGACGACTTGGGCCGGTTAGCGGTCCTGCATCAGATTCACGACACAGCCTCAGCACCTGAACTGCGCGGCAAAATCAACCTCATTGCAATGCCGTTCCAACTGCTCGCCGACCGCTCGAAGAATTGGATCATGGTCACGCTCCCAGAAACCAAACGGGTGTGGTTTCATGAGTTCGTCGAGCAAAAAGCGGCAGCGGCCGGATTGCCGCATGATGTGTGGAGTATCGAGGCTCTATCCCCGATCGAGTTGCGCGGCGTACAGCATAGGCCGGTCAGCCGCCACGACACCGCCCTGACTACGAGACGCTAGGACGCTGGACCTACTGCGGGCGGCCACGCGACTTCCTGGGAGGTTGTCCGACTAATGTCCGGCGACAGAAATGACGTAGGTCCTCGCGCAGCGCCAGCAACGGCTGCCTCGGATCGGACACTCGAACCTGATCCGGCGAACATTTCCGTCGCCGATAGCGTGTCGCGTGTTGCGGCGCTAACCAGGGAGGTTTGTACGGATCGCTGCGAAGTCGGAATCGTCAACGAGCCGACCAACGTTGGTCCCACGGTGTAACCATTCCGGCCTTCGAAGCGCTGAAGTCCGAGGCCGGCGCTCCGGCGCCAGGTCGACCCGGCACGAGCAGCAGCGAGGCCAGTGCGCGCGATCTCGAGTTCCGCATTTGCAATTCGAATCGCTGGAGCCTGTCGCGACTAGCGACTCAGCATCAGGTAAGCCCGGAATCGGCAGGTCGTCGGTCGAAGCGATCGCGCGACCAATGGTCTCATTGGGGGCAGCAACAAACGCGCGGTAAGCTGCAATCGCGAAGCGTGGAGTTTGCGGCCGCACGAGCGACCTCGGATTGCACGCGAATGCGCTCCGTACGCATTCGAATCACGTCCACATACCTCGCCTCGCCCGTGGCAAAACGCGCGTTCAGCGTGGCCGAGGCCCGCACCAGGAGCGAATCCTCCTCGATCAGCCGGCTGCGAATGCGATCCCAGACGGAGGCCTCAATAGCCTGAACTTCGAGCTCGATGGCGCGAGACAGCAAGATCCTGTCGAGGCGGGCTTCCTCCAGTGCCAGCTGAGTTAGGCACTCCTGTCAATGGAAACGGCCGTCCGAAGACGGCCGTTAATCGCGCGAGAGGCTGGTATGGTTTGTGGCGAAGTCGGAATCGTCAACGAGCCGACCAGGAATGGGGTTCAGGGGGTCGCGGGTTCAAATCCCGCCGTCCCGATTTGGGAAAAGGCCCGGCCGCAACACGCGATCGAGCCTTTGTTTTTGCACTTACCGCGCAAGGGCGATGTCAGATGCGATCCCTGCTTCCCGCGCGCGCCTGATGACCCGTAAGGTGTTAGGGAATGCGCACGCGGCGGATCAGATCCTTGAAGGGCAAGTGATTGCGCAGACTCGCCAACAACGGTTCACTCTTGATAAACACCATCATGTGATGACGTTGCGCGTACGCCGCTTCGAGGAACTCCATTGCCCGGTCGCGATTACCCAACCGAGCATGGCGCTCGGCCATACTCCATGGACCGCAGTTTTGCACATGAACTGACTTGAACACGCTCCCCGGCCGCAGACGTTCTTCCTCGCATAGCTCCAGGTCCTTCACCCAGAACGAATGCCAGCCAGCGCGCGCGTGTTCATCAGCGAGCGCAGAGGTCATGATTTCCGCGCGCGGAGACACTATGACCTGCCGCAGATAGGTCAGGTACTCGCGCACAGCTTGTTCTCTGTTCTCGTCTGCCTCGTAGGACCTGGCCAGGTTCCGTCGGGCTAACACCCAGTTGGCATCCAGCTTTAGTGTCTCTTGAAGTTGATGAATCGCATCCCTGTATCGGCCACTTTGATAATAGGCATGAGCCAGTCCAACGTTGTAATCGAGATTAAAGGGGTCGCGTTCAATGGATCGCTCAATAAATTCAAGTCCTCGATCGGTCTTCCCAGCCGTCAGCAGGTACTCGCCATAATAGATATCGACGTCGGCATTGTTACGATCAAGCTGAAAGGCTTTGCGATAGGCAGTTTCCGCGAGCGTCCAGTCATGGTCAAGCCGGTGACGAATTGTGCCCAGCGCAACGTAGGCCACGGCTAGTCGGTCGTCTATCTCCAGTGCCCGAGTGACAGCTGGAAGTGCCTTTTCGCGGTTAACTAAACCATTCCTGCCAGTCATCGCCGCAAAACCGTTACACATTGCAAGTTCGGCGCGCGGAAGGGCGAAGCTCGAATCGAGCGCGATTGCCGATTCAAAAAACTTTTCTGCAGTTACGCACCCGCCATCTTGCCAACGCTTCCGGTAATACATCCCGCGGAGGTATGCATTGTATGCGTCCGCATTCACTCGCTGGGTGCGTGCGAGCCTTGCCTGGTCCTCGTTCGTCAAAGCAATACTGAGCGAGCCTGCGACAGCTTTCGCAACGTTCGTGTACAATGTAAGGATGTCTCGCACATCCTCATCGTGCTCATCGGCCCACAAGATGCGATTATCGGCTGGGCTGATGACGCGAATCGTAAGGCGCGCACGATCTGCGGAGAGAAACATAGTACCATCAAGCAGCGCGTCGACGCCTCCGAGCTCTTTCGCGATCACGCTCGGTGATTTCTGCGTGTTCTTGTAGGCCCGCGTCGAGACCCCATAAATCACTTGCATTGAGGGGATCTTCGCGAATTCGGCACCCAGCGCTTCGGTCATTCCTTCGGCCAAATGGTCTTGCAACGTGTCGGGAGCGATGTTCCGCAAGGGTAGAACGGCGACTCGGACCGGTGCACTGTCGGCTTTTAGCAGCCAACGAACGGGCACGAATACGGCAATCGCTGCCACCACGAGGCCAAGCAGGGCGATTCTGGTACGAAGCCTTCCAGGCAGCGAGTGACGTTGCTTTGGGCTATCGAACCGCGGCGCAATCGGCGCTGCAACCGCCGTTGTGTGCTCCTGATGATTGCGGTCGGCATTGCCAAACGGTTCAGTCTCCTCTGGGGAGCGACGCCGCGCAGACGTGGACCGGCGCAGAGCGTCGGCCAATGCAATGACCTCGGCATCCGGCGCAGCATTGAACTCGCGATCAAGTAACGCGGAATGCAGGCTTGCGACGTGAAGCGCACCTGCCCGATCCCCCGCTTCGACGAGGGCGCGCATGAGGTGAGCAGCTACCCGACCTTCCGCGGGTGAGCAAGCAAGCCGGCGTCGCCACCACTGCACCGCGTTTTGATGGTCCCCGCCGTCCCATGCCGCCTGCGCCAGGTGCTCCAAAGCACCGTGATAAAGCCGCTCGAGCCGTTCGCGTTCGCGCTCTTGCCATTGCTCGAATTCAACCGCGTTCGGTATCGAAAATCCATCGAGAAAGGAACCCCGATATAGCTCAACCGTACGCGCTGCATTACCGCTGGCGACGGCCTCCTGCATTTCAAGTACATCTATACGCAGCGCCCTGGAATCCAACCTCAGCGCTTCACCCTCTCCGAGCAGAACATCTTCCCCCAGCGACCTGCGCAACACATGCACGGCCGCATTGAGGAGGTTCCGAGCCTGAGCCGTCCCCGATTCTGGCCAAAGCAGACCGATCAGCTTCTCACGGGCAAGTATACCTCGTGGCGCACCGGCCAGGACTGCGAGCAAAGCCAGTCTGTGGCGTTGCGCTACTGCGCCGCTGAGGATGCCATCAGGACCTTCGATGCTCGGGTTGCCGAGCAAGCGAACGAAAAAAAGACCCTGGTTAAGAGGTAGTTTCGACAGGGTTCAGCCCCGGTTCATGGGGTGCTCGCAGTATTGGCCAACCGCCCATGCAAGAACGCAATGGCCGTTCACCTGCACCCCGAGGTACTCATGCGGAACCTGATTGTTTCATCGCACCTGCGGCCCTTCAGCCTTATCACTGTGCTGATGGTAGCGGCAATCAACTTTGCCTGCGCCACGGTCCCGCCGCGGTCTCCAAACCGGGCAAGCCCGAATGTCATCCGGAGCGATGCAATCGAGCGAATGAACGCGAGTACGGCATTTGAAATCATCAGTCTGAAGTTGAACCGCGCCCCGACGCGAGCGCTCAGGGGCGGTGCTGCCAGCTTCGAACGCCCGCAAGAGCCCGTGATCGTAATCGATGGCATACGCTCCGAAATCAAAGCGCTGCACACCCTCCCTGCGAGCGATATCGAAGAAATACGATTTCTGAACGCTGGCGAGGGCATGAATCGATTCGGAACGGGTGCTTCGAACGGCGTAATTGAGATCTACACGAAACGGGGCACCTGACTGGCGTTTCATAAGCATGCCCTCGTACGAGCGCACAGCGCCAGAGCGGTGGCAATGAGCCATTTTAGGCGCAACGAGGGCGGAACTGGTCCCGTAACATGGGTTCAGGGGTTGGCGGGCTCAAATCCCGCGTTCCCGATGCAAAAATAAGAGCAGGTGCGCGTTCGCCCACAATATCCCGCCGGTCACCCGCTGAGTGGCGTGCAGCAGGTGGTGGTGATTGGTCCAGTAGAAGACGAGGTACACGAAGCTCAAGAGATAGCTCAACGCCACGCTATGCTGATTCGGTTCAGGAAGATTTTTTTGGTGGAGTGCGCAGCGGCGTAAACGGCAGTCCCGGATTCTTCATCAATGGATTACGGTTTGACGGCGGCTGGCACGAGGAAAGCGAACTTCTGCGAGCGTTGACGAACGGCGCGGGTCCGTCGATGCTCGGCCTCGGTCGCGAGAGCGCTGACCGCGACGACCGGTGGATGGTCGGGTCCACGCAGACGACTCAGCTCGAGAAGGAATTCGAAGCCGTCCATCCGCGGCATGCGCAGGTCGCACAAAACGATATCGGGGTGACTTCTGGCGAGCACACGCATCGCGTCCACTCCGTCGCGCGCTACCAGCAAGTCAGCACTCAGCTCCTCCAGCAGTAGACGGGTCGCTTCGAGCGTATCTTCTATATCCTCCACGAGGAGGATCGTCACCCATTGAGCACACCGGAATCAACTTGTGCTTCGCCGGTGTCAGCCGCGGAGGGGGTGGACAGTTGCCCAGTCAGCGGCAACCGGATCGTAACGGTCGTTCCGTGGCCCAGTCCGCCGCTGGCGATATCCACGCTCCCGTGGTGCAACTCGACGAGCTCCTTGACCAGCGCCAGACCGATACCCAGCCCGGAATGCGTGCGCCGGGTCCCTTCTTCCTGTTGCTGGAACATGTCGAAAACATGCGGCAGGAACGTCGGTGCGATGCCTTCTCCCGTATCCACGATGTGCACAACGGCATGGTCGGCGTCCCGCTCGACCCTGACCTGGATGTGGCCTCCCGAGGGCGTGAACTTTACGGCATTGGTCAGGACGTTGCCAAAAACTTGCTGCAGCCTGCGAGCGTCTCCTTCGACCGCCAAGACCTCGCCCGGGCGGATGAACTCGACGCTGATGGTTTTTCTCGCGGCTTGGTCCGAGTAGGAGTCCAGCGTCAGCCGCAGCACCTCCTGGAGATCGTGCAGCGCGAGGTCGAGAGCTATTTTGTCCCGAATGACCCGATTCAAATCGAGGAGATCGTCGACCAGCTGGATCTGCAGACGTGTGTTCCGCTCGATCGTCTCGGCTGCCTTCTGCTGCTCCGGCCGATCCAGCGTCCTCTCCTTGAGAATCTGGGACCAGGCGAGAATCGGCGAGAGCGGCGTGCGCAACTCGTGCGAGAGGATCGCCAGGAACTGGTCCTTAGCGGCAGAGGCGGCGCTCAGCTGCGCCGCCGTCTCCTCGTGCTGCCGCGCCCGGTAATTCTCCCTGAGGATCGCGTCTCCCAGTACCTGCAGCAGCTCTCCGTGCAGACTGAGTCGACGGTGAGGCACCGGCTGGGTTGTGCGCGCAATCTCCCAGAGTGAGCGGAACGGGATGCCGGCCTCGCGGGCCAGTACTTCGACCGCCGACGCCTGGCAGAAATCGACCAGCGCATAGCCGGCGACAGCCGCTCCGACAATCTCTCCCTCGAGCAGCAGTGACGTGCCCACGACCGCGATCCGGGAAGCCGGAGACACGATGACCGCTGGCCGGTCCTCGCCTTGCGCCAGACATTGGCGCGCACAGTCCGTCAGAATACCCGGATTGAAACCGTATTGATCGAAGAGCGCGAACAACGGGGTCGAATGCACCGGGCCGCAAGCGATCAGTGCGTCCTGGTCGTACAAGGTCACGGTCAACCGGGTTACGGCCGCGTATTTCTCCAGCGCCAACTTCCAGGCCAGGTCGTTGAAGAGCGCGCGATCCGCTGGCGCGCTCATTCGTCTGGTGGCGTGGTCTCGCGCATTGAATCGTCACGCCTCCGAGTCGGCGCGCGGGAGACCAGCCCCTGGTAGCCCGAGAAGGGCTGCCTGGTGAGAAAGGGCAGTTTCCTTGGCAAGACGCGCATGCCGGCGCCGTCTACGATTTCGCATTCGTGAGTCACGCGGCTGGTCGGGTTGGCCCGCATCTTTGCGACGGTCAGTCCGAGACGAAAGTTGTCGCCAAGCTCGATCCAGTTCAGCAGGATGATGTTGTCCACCAATGAGCTCATCCCGAACTCGCCCATCATCGACGACATGCCCAGCATTTCTGGATTCTCGTGATTGTAGACGGCCGCAACCTGGTGCTCCTTCATGAGCGCGACCAGTGCATGAAAGAAGTCACGAAACACCCGCCCGGACGTGCCCAGCGAGGAACCATACGTCGAGATACTGTCCAGAACGACGCGGGTCGGCTGAAACTCCTCTACGATCTGTTCGATGGTGTGAAAATGGTGATCGATTTCGATCTCCTGAGGCGGGTCGTAGTACAGGCGCAGCAGACCTTGATCGATCATCGGCTGCAAATCGAGGCCGATGGCGCGGGCGTTGCGCATGACTTGCGGCACCTGCTCGTCGAGGGACAGCATCAGACTCCGCTCGCCAAGCCGCACACCCTCGGCCACGTATTGCAGTGCCATGACGCTCTTGCCGACGCCGGAAATCCCGGCCACGACGGTTGTGCTGCCCAGAAAATAGCCGCCGTTCACGACCTCATCGAGGCCGGGCACGCCCGTGGAAATGCGAGTCGATGTATCGAACGCGCCAGCGCGATCGCGGCTCAATTGTCTAGGCGCCTGCACCCGTCGATAGACCTGGAGCCCGCTCCCATCGATGATCCGAAAAGAGTGCCGGCCCAACTGGAAGTCGTGGCCGCGCGACTTGGCGATTTCGATCGAGCGCACCGCCGCCCGTTGGATGTCTTCCAGACGCAGACGGATCACCGTGTCAGCAATCGACTCCTCCGGCAGCGACGAGGATTGATCGACACTGAAGGCGCTCGCTTCCAGCGCGAGTACGGCCGTCAACTCCTCGCGTTGCAGGCCCTCAGCCAGGATATGGAACATTTCACGCGGCTCCTGGCCGCTCGCGCCACTGATGACACCGGCCACCCCGTCAACGAAGATACGCCGCGCTCCCATCTTCGCCGCCTCCTCCAGAAGGAGGCTGTCGGCCTGCTGCAGCTCCTGTCGGAATACCTGGCGCGTCGTGAAGATGATCTTCAACCGCCCGGCTTTTTCCAGCGCGGGCAGGTCCCAGCCGAAGTACCCGGCATCACGCATGACCTTGTCGGGCGACACTTCGAATAACACGATGATGCCCGGCTCGTCGAACTGGCTGGCGCCTCGATAGACGAACTCGACACCGAGTGTGGTCTTACCGGTGCCGACCGTGCCCTCGAGCAGTATGACGTTGCCGCGCGGGATGCCGCCCGAGAGGATGCCATCGAGGCCGCTGATTCCTGTCTTCACCAGATCGCGCTCAGCCATGATCATCCTCAAGTAATCCGCCGCTCACCCATTACTCGCGATTCGGCCGCGCGTGATCCGCGTCACCAAGTCTACCGGACCTTTCCCGCGGTTCGACGCCTCGGCCGACTGCCGCCCTAGTGCCTCCCTCAACGCAATTCGTCCCGCGCGGGTGAAAGCATGTCGGATGAATGAGGGCAGCCATTCGTCGTCCGTGGGATCCGGACGGAAGACATACAGCCGCGCGGCATGCGTGGGATTCTGCGTCCGGGTCAGCAAACCAGCGTTGATCAGAACGTCCAGCGAGGCTGACAGCTGTGGCAACTCGCAGCCGACGAACGCGGCCAGCTGTTCGCTGGTTAAAAGCGAGCGCGGATGCCGGACAAAAAAGATTAGCAGATCAAGATCGCACACGTGCCGCAACACACCGACCCGGGCGATCAGCCAAAGGGCTTCCTGGCGCTCCATTATTGACCCCTTGAACGGCAGGGCGAGTCAAGAAAGCAATAGCATGATATTACCCCTCCCGGGGGGCTCAAGCAAAAAAGGTCTTTGTGTACGCAGTATCGTCGATTCGATACCGTTTCCCTCCCCGAAACAAACACGAGCCGAGAAAGCGCTCTGTTTCGAGGGCAACTCGCCAACACCATGCAGATCGATCGCGCCCCTTCGACTGGCCGCTGTTTTCCGTAGGTTGTGGACGGCATGTTGGACCAGCTCCCGAAGCCGCTCCAGTTTCCGGACCATGCCATGCTACGCAGCATTCCTCCGAGGCGTTAGCCCGATGAATGCCAAGATGTTGGAGCTCAGAGTGGCGTTCGAAGTGGCAGGATTTCGAGGACGTGAAAACGGTTCTCTCGAGCGGGAACGTCGTCTTCACCGCACCCAGGACAGCGACATCATCGCTTCAGCGCAAAGCCGAAGCGGTAATACTGAAGCGCCTCAGCCATCACTTTCTTACGATCGTGCGGCCCGTCGACGAACTCCGCGACCTGCTGGCGGCGAACCCGTACTGCGCATTCCGCTTACAGCGCGAAGCAAACGCATCGTCACATTCCTGCGCGATAAACCGACCGTCAAGCTCAATTTGCCAATCGAGCATCAAGGCGTGACGGCCGGTGCCCTGCTCGATCTGCTGCCGGCAGCTGAATCATCTGCAACGATTACGGAATCATCTGCGGCCGCAGCGGTTTGATGTCGCGCCAGGTAAACGGTGCGACAATACGCGCCCATGGGGACCGCGGCGCAGCCTGCCGACCTGCATGAGGTGATGGCGGGAATCCACGAGCTCATGCAGCAGCTCGACCCCGACCGGCCTGCCTGTGCACCGCGTACACCTTCGGCAGATCGATCGGTTGCGCAATGCAGCGCGCATCGGCGTTTACTATCGTCCGGAATAATCGCCATTACCGATTGCAGGATGAAACTGGCGCGGCTCGACCTCGGTCAACTGACCAATCGAATCGGCGGTGACCCATGCCGACTCGTCGAGCCGCTCATCGAGGCGGATATTGTGACTGCGCTGGACGCGCACGCTCGGAGTATGGCCTGGCTGTGCAAGCGCGTTTACGGCGGGCACGAGCGCGGCTAGCGCGGCAACGGGTCAGGATCCGAGTGATCAAGTCACTTTCACGAACGGCTGGGGGCCGCAAGATTCCCCGTGGACAATCCTGGAAGGAAGGCTCGCAATGAGGAATAGAAGGATCGGTTTTTTACTGCTGATGGTCGCTTGCGGTCTGCGCCCGGCCGGGACGGTTTCCCAGACCGTTAATTGGCAGCCGATCGATGAAGCGATCGGACGAGGCGGCGCACCGCAGGATGGTGGAGTCCGCCGCTACGGATTTCCCCGCTCCGACCTGCAGGTCACGGCGGACGGCGTCCCTATCAAGCCGGCGTTTGCGCTGGGCTCATGGGCAGCATTTCTGCCCACCGGCAATACCATGCTGGTGATGGGTGACCTGGTGCTGCGCGAGTCGGAGATTTCAGCCGTCATGGATGCATTGCAGAGCGGCGGGATCGAACAGAGCGCGATTCACCATCACATCCTCAACGAATCGCCGCGGGTGTTGTATACGCACATACATGCGCACGGCGATGGCATCGCGATCGCGCGCACGATTCACAATGCGCTCAGCATGACCAGCACTCCAGGACCTGCACCTGCGGGCAATCCGCCAGCAATCGATCTGGAT
>JBBDWZ010000106.1:0-36362 GCA_040902615.1 Gemmatimonadota bacterium
GGACGTGAAGTCGTGAACCCACCCGAATGCGGACTTGCGGTCGATTCTGCTGCTACGGGTGACCTGGCGGATGCGATCGTCCGGCTCATATCACCAGGAGTGGAGTGGGACAACTGGAGCCACAACTCACTCAAGCGATACACGGACCGCTACACTGCGACCGCGTTTCAGCGCAGGCTGGTGCGCGCGCTCTGGCACGGCTGACATGCGCGTCCTGCATGTGATCCCGAGTGTCGGCGCGCAGCACGGCGGACCCAGTGTAGCTATTCATCTTATGGCGCAGGGGCTGGCACGTGTGGGTGTCGTGGTGAGCGTCGTTACCACCGATGACAACGCGGGTGCGCGTCTGGACGTGCCCTATGATCAAGCCGTCGACCAGGCCGGTGTGACGTTTTACTACTTTCCACGCCAGCTTCGCTTCTACACCGTGTCAGTACCGCTGCGGCGCTGGCTCGAATCCGAGATCCGCAACTTCGATGTCGTGCACATCCACGCGGTGTTCTCGTTCGCGTCGACCGCCGCGGCGCGGGTGGCCTATGGTGCGCGCGTGCCCTACGTGGTGAGGCCGCTCGGCACCCTGGCCCCCTATGGTATGCGGCGGCGGGCATTGCTCAAGAAGCTCTCCTTTGCCTTGATCGAAAAACCATTGCTGGACAATGCAGCGGCAATTCATTGCACGAGTCCGCAGGAAGCCAACGAAATCATGGCCCTGGGTGTTCGATCGCCCATTGAGGTTATCCCGCTGGGCCTTCCGATCGAAGCTGCGCCCATGCCGCGTGATCCGACCTGGGTGAAACAGCGTGCGCCCGAGCTCGCGGGGCGTCGGGTTCTGCTCTTCCTGTCGCGACTCGATCCCAAGAAAGGACTCGAGCTGTTGCTCGAAGCATTTGCCCGGCTGCAGACCCCCCGCGATACCCTGGCACTCGTTGTTGCCGGCGCCGGCCCGACTGCGTATACGAGTCAGCTCAGAGAATCTGCCCGAGCGCTCGGCATCGACCGCAACATCTTCTGGGCTGGCCACCTGGATGACACCGAAAAGCAACGGGCACTGCATGCCGCCGACATCTTCGTTCTGCCATCGCAAGCGGAGAATTTCGGCATCGCCGCGGTGGAAGCGCTCGCCGCAGGATTGCCAGCCATTCTGTCGGATCAGGTGGGGATCCACGGCGCAGTGACCAAAGCGGAAGCTGGCCTGGTCGTACCGCGCTCGGCCGAAGCGCTCAGTGCCGCCATGGAACATCTGCTGGGTGACGATACACTCCGCACCAGGCTGTCGCACAATGCGCGCGCTCTGGCCCGCAGCGAGTTCTCGCAGGATGTGATGATCCAACGATTACTTGCCCTCTACAATCGCGCGCTGCCATGAGCGCAATCGTGCGCGTTACTGCAATCGTGCTGACCCGCGACGAGGAGTTGAACCTGCCCGCCTGCCTGGAGAGTCTGCACGGCTGGGTGCAGAGAATCATCGTGGTCGATTCGGGCAGCACCGATCGTACGCGTGAAATCGCCGGGCAGCACGGCGCTCTCGTGTTGGAGCACCCGTTCGAGTCGCATACCCGTCAGTGGCAGTGGGCTCTCGATCATGCCGGGAACGAGACCGAATGGGTGCTCGGACTGGATGCCGATCAGGCGGTCACGCCGGAACTGCGCGCCAGCATCATCGAGCTGTTCTCCGGCCGTGATCAGACGCTGCAGCAGCAGGACGGTTTCTACATCAATCGCCGGCAGATCTTTCGTGGCCGCTGGATCCGTCACGGCGGCTACTATCCGAAGTATCTGCTGAAGCTGTTTCGTCGCGACCGCGTCGTGCTGGATCCCGGCGACCTCATGGATCACCACTTCCACGTGGCCGGCCGGACCGATCGGCTGCAGGGCGATCTGATCGAGCGCAACCTGAAGGAAGACGCCATCAGTTTCTGGCTGCAGAAACACATTCGTTATGCCGAACTTCTGGCCAGTGAGGAGCTGGCCCGCCGGGACGGCGCGGCGCGACCGATTGACGATGACCCATTCGGCTCACCGGATCAGCGCGTAGCCTGGCAAAAGAACCGGTATTACCACATGCCGCGCTACTGGCGTGCGGTCGGCTATTTCCTTTACCGCTACATCATCAAGCTCGGCTTCCTCGATGGCCGCGAGGGCTTTGTATTTCACGTGCTGCAGGCGTTCTGGCTGCGTCTGATCGTGGATGTCAACCTGGACGAGCTGGAAACGCGTTGAGTCATCATTCCCGTCTCCGCGTGTTATTGCTGGTCAATCAATTTCCCCCCGATGTAAACCCGTCGGGCAAACTCATGATGGAGCTGGCGCGCGGACTCATGCAGCGCGGCCACGAGCTTCACGTGGTCACGACCTTCCCGCACTATGCCGAGTTCCGCGTCGACCGGGAGTACCGCGGCAAATGGATCCACCGCACTGACGAAAATGGCATTCGAGTCTCACGCGTATGGGTTTTTGCGTCAGGCGCGAAGCAGCGGATGTGGCATCGGCTGGCCAATTACGTGAGCTACAACGCGGCGGCGTTCCTGGCGGCACAGGCCAGCGCCGCCGATTACGATGTCATCCTGGCTCCCAATGGGTCCTTCTTTACGGGCCTGACTGCTGCCGCATTGGGATTGCTGCGCGGTACGCGATTCATCTACAACGTTCAGGACATCTATCCGGATGTGCCCGCGCGCGCGGGCCAGCTCGACAGCACACTGCAGGTTCGGGGACTCCAGCTGATCGAACGCGCCATGTACAGAGCGGCGGCCCACGTCTCCGTCATCTCGAGTGCACAACGCGAGAACCTCCTGGCCAAGGGCGTACCTGCCGACCGGATCACGGTGATCCCGAACTTCGTGGACATCGATCGGATCAAGCCGCAAATCGCCGATGCCGAGCTGATCCAGCGCTTCGGCTGGCAGAACAAGCTGGTAGTCGCGCACAGTGGCAATCTCGGGTTTGCCTATGACCTCGATACGCTGCTCGATGCGGCACACCAGCTGCGCAATCGCACGGACATCCAGTTCGCCATCATCGGTGATGGCGTGCGCAAAGCCGACCTGCAGCAGAGGGCGGAGCGGCTCGCACTGCGTAACCTTCAGTTCCTGCCTTTCCAGCCGGAAGCGGATCTGCCGAGACTGCGGGCCAGCGTTGATGTGCAGGTGTCACTCTACCGGCGCCGCTCGAGCGAGCTGTCGCTGCCATCGAAGCTGTACGAGATCATGGCCAGCGGGAGGCCGGTCATCGCCAGTGCGGAAGCCGATAGTGATGTGGCTCGCCTCATACAGCAGGCGGGCTCAGGGATCGTGGTCGAGCCGGAGCGTGCGGACCTGCTGGCGGAGGCAGTCGGCACGCTGAGCACGGATGCAACGCTGCGCTCGCGGCTCGGTGAGAGCGGCCGCCGCTACGTCACCAATCATCACTCGGTGACGAGCGTGCTCGATCAGTATGAAGCGCTGCTCGAGCAAGTGGTACGGCGGCATTGACAATGATTTGCGCACGGCTGCATTTTGAAATCTCACGCGACAAGCTTCAATGACGCATCGAGCCAGTCCGTACCGGGAATGGGCGAAGCGCGCATTCGATCTAATGTTGTCGTCGCTGGGACTGCTGTTCTCCGCGCCCTTGTGGCCGCTGATCGCACTCGCGATCAAACTGGAAGACGGCGGTCCCGTTTTTTATGTGCATGAGCGCTGGGGCCGGGACCGGCGAGTAATTCGCGTGTGGAAGTTCCGCAGCATGGTCGCGGACGCGGCGGAGACATTCGGTGCAGTCCCGGCCGGAGTGGCCGATCCGCGAGTGACGAAGACTGGCGTGGTCCTGCGGCGGATGGGGCTGGATGAGCTGCCCCAGCTGCTCAGTATCTGGCTGGGCGACATGAGCCTGGTTGGCCCGCGCGCACTCGCGATCGATGAAAGGTATCGAGCACCCGATGGCAGCCTGACTCGCTATGGGGATGTAGCGGGGTTCGACGAGCGGCTGAGCGTACGTCCGGGTTTGACCGGCCTGGCGACCGTCTACCTGGCCAAGGACGCGCTCCCACACGACCGGTTTGCGCTGGACATCGAATACGTGCGTACACATTCTCTTGGGCTCGATCTGCGGTTGGTTGCGCTCTCACTCTGGATCAGTTTCCGCGGGCGATGGGAGGATCGTGCAACAAAGCTTTGAGTCGGATACCCACCTGGATGCGGGCGGCCTGGGCCGCGGCTGGTACGACGTCATCGTGGTGGGCGGATCCTGCTCGGGGTTGCGCACGGCTGAATTGCTGGCCATCAGCGGCAAGCGAGTCCTGGTGCTGGAGCGCAAGCGAGTGCTCGAACAGCCCGAGCGAACCTGGATCGTGACGCCACACCTGCATCGCGTGCTCGGCTTCCAGCCACACGAAGCCATTGTGCATCGCACCGGCGTCATGCGCGTCATCGCAGGGCGCTCCGAACGGGAAGTACGGCTGCAGGTACCGGATCTCGTGGTCGAACGCGCCCGCATCCTGCCCATGCTCGCGCAACGCGCACAGGCAGCCGGAGCCGATTTGCTCATGGGCGCGGCTACGGTCGGTATCGTAATGGCTCCCGGCGGCTTTCGAGTACTGGCCCGCAGGCCGGGTGGTGGTGAGCCGCTGGTGCTTCACGCGCGCGACCTTATAGGCGCCGATGGCGTGAAGAGCATGGTTGCCCAGCGCTTTCAGACGCGCGCTCAACGCGCAGTCCCCATCGTCCAGGCACGCGTAGCCTTGCCGGCCGGCTACGATCCGGATGTCACCGCCGTCTGGTTCGACCGCGCCCGGACGCGGTTCTTCTATTGGCTCATTCCCGAGTCCACAACAACCGGAGCACTGGGTCTCATCGCGGAAAGCTCCGACCATGCGCGTGAGCTGCTCGACGATTTCATGCGCGAACACGGGTTCACGCCGATCAGCTATCAGGGCGCGATGATCCCGCTGCATCAGCCGTTTCGCCGCATCGAGTGGAACCTGGGCGGGCACCGCGTGCTGCTCGTGGGTGATGCGGCTGCCCACGTAAAGGTGACTACAGTAGGCGGATTGGTGTCCGGTCTATGGGGTGCGCAGGCGGCCGCGCGCGCGATTGCGGAGCAACGAAGCTACCGCACAGAGCTGCGAACCCTTCATGCAGAACTGCACGTCCACGACTTGATGCGCTGGGTGCTGGATCGGTTCAGTCAATCGGACTACGAGCAGATGCTCGGACTGATCGGACAGGGATTGCAGTCGATACTCGGCCTGCATAATCGCGATACGGTCGCGCAGTCGAAATGGTCGCTGCTGGCGGCGCAGCCGAGGATCCTCGCTTTGGCTGCACGGGTGGTACTCTTTTCCTGAACGGCTACTCTTTTCGGTACCGTGCGTACGTGTGTAACGGCATGGTACGAGAAAAGGTTAAGTATCGGAAAGGTTTTGGGCGATGTTCAAGCAAAGGCTGAATTGTGGCTCACCTCCTGCACTTACCATGCGCGGAACTTCATCAACCTGGATAACCATGCTGGCGATGACGCCTGAATTGACGCTGACCACCGGGATTGGCCGACTACCGCTGCGGGTATTTCTGCTGGCGGCAGTGTGCCTGCTGGGTACATCCGCGGTCGAGGCACAGGCAGGTGTAACCGCCGGCTCGCAGGTATCGAGTTATCGAGTCAGAACGGGCGACCTGCTGCGGTTGCGCATCTGGATGGGTCAGAACGATGCTCCGATCTCGGCCGACATTCCGGTCGAGGAAACGGGGCAGGTCCATCTGCCACGCGTTGGTGCGGTGCAGGTTGCAGGGAAAACGGTGGAAGAGCTCCGGCAGACACTGAGGGACTCGTACAAGGGCGAATACTCGAACGCGGTCGTGACGATTACACCGATTTTTCCGGTGTCAGTGCTGGGCGCCGTGGAGCAGCCCGGTGCGATCGAAGCGGTGCCGGGAATGACGCTGTTCGATGCCATCACAGCGGCAGGCGGGTTCCGGGACAACGCGAAGGTTGATGCCATCAAGCTTTTGCGGGCCGGTCAGGTCACGACCATTGATGGAACCGGTCCCCAAGCGATGAATGAGGTACAGCTTCAATCGGGCGACCGTGTGGTCGTCGATGCAAAAAGCCGCCTGACACTTCAGGTGGTGACAGCTGCGCTGCAGGCCGCCTCCTTCCTGGCGACCATCTACGTGGCTTTGAGATAATGGGAACGATGCCCGATCGGGATGTGGTGAACGGAAACGGAATGCCTGTACTGCCGGCGAGCAGTAGCTCGTCTCCGGCTCCTTCGATGGCACTGCGCTATCACGTACACGTGCTGCGCCGGCGCTGGTGGCTGGTGGCATTGGTTGCGTTGACGGTCGTGGCGGGCGCCTGGTGGCGCTCGCGCGGTCAGGTCGCGCAGTACACGGCGGAGATGCGGATTCAACGCACGCCCGATCGCGGCTTGCTCGATGCAGGCTGGGCAGGCTTTTACGACCTGACGCCGGAAGCGATCAGCGGCCAGATCCAGGTGATCCAGGGTCAGACCGTACTCGAGCCGGTGGCGGACAGCGTGGGAGCGCGACTCGTGATGGTCGATCCCGCAGTGATTCGCAGCCAGGTCTTCAATGAGATCCGGGTCACGCCGGACGCACCGGTCGGCACCTACTCGATTCGGGTTCAGGGCGCTGAGCATCAACTGCTCGACAGCCGTAACAACGTGATTGCGCGCACACCGCGCGGCTCACCGCTGATCGGCCGCGGTTTCATGGTGGGACCACGCGCGTCGTACAACTTCTCGCAGCCAGTCGCGTTCCAAGTGATTTCACAGGAAGATGCGATCGAGGCATTAAAAGGCGGCCTGGACGTACAACAGATGAAGGGCAGCATGATCCTGGCGATCCGGTTTACCAGCTCGGATCCGGAATACTCGGCCGACGTGGCCGACCAGGTGGGCCATTCCTACATCTGGTACGCTGGCAGCCGCACGCGCAGGGACGCGACCCGTCGCAAGGAGATCCTGGCCGACCGGCTCGCGCAATTGTCAGATTCGCTGCTGCACGCGCGCATGGAAGTGCACTCGATCGACCGGGTCGCTGGCCTGGCCGGAAGCGCACCGACGCAGGCTGCTGCCGGCGACGCCATGGTTTCCGCTACAACGCGGCTGCGCGATGCGCAGTTCACGCGCTCTCAATTGGTCAGCCTGCGGGAAGCACTGCGGCGCCCAGGCTCAGAAGGCGTGCAGCGGGCGCTGGCATTGGCTCAGATCATGCCGGGCGTCGGCTCCTATCACGACCGCATGGTGCAGTTGCAGACGCAACGCATGCAGGCGGTGCAGAGCGAAGGGCTGGCCACGAATTCACGGAAGGTGATGGCGCTCGACTCGGCCATTGAAGCGAGCCGGGCCGACATCCTCGAGCTGACCGAAGCGCAGATTCAGAGCTCGGACGCACTGGTCGCCAATGCCGAGGAGCGTCTGCGCGAGCTGCAGGGCGAATACGGCGCCGTCTCATCGCGCCAGGCTGCTACGGACGCGAAGCGTCAACAGGTCGAGGCCATCGAGCGAGTGTATACCGACCTGTCCGAGAAATACTACGAAGCCACCATCAATGAGCGGCTGGAGTCGGGCTCCGTTGATATCATCTCGGAAGCGACTACGCCCAAAACACCGGATGGCTCACGCAAGACCCGGTCATTCCTGTTCGCCCTGGTGGTTGGACTGATGCTGGGCGTGCTCGCGGCCTTCGTGCTCGAGCAGATGGACACCCGCGTCCGCGACGCCGAAGACGCACAACGCGCCGCCGCGGTTGGCGTGATCGGCATGATTCCCGAACTGCGCGGCGATGCGTCGCGGCCACTCACGCTCAAAGCCGACGACCATACGCTTGGCGCGGAAGCCTACCGCAAGCTGCGCACAAACCTGCGCTTCCTGCGGGCCGACCGTGCGCGAGTCATTGGGGTGACCAGCCCAAGCCCCGATGAGGGCAAGAGTGTCACTGCCGCTAACCTCGCATTGGCCATTGCACAACAGGGCCAGGAAGTCCTGCTCATCGACGGCGACCTCCGTCGCCCCGTGCAACACGAGATCTTTGGTGTCGAACGTGGCCCTGGACTGTCCGACGCACTGGTCGGGCTGATCGATCCATTCGATGCTCTGCAGGTCTACCATGACATGCCCAACGTCAGCGTCCTGGCGTGCGGCACTGAGGCGCCGAATCCGGCTGAACTGCTGGGCAGCGACGCGTTTGCGCGACTGCTCGACACGCTGATCGAGCGCTTCGACACGATCATCATCGACACACCGCCGGTAAACCTGGTGACCGATGCCGCAGTGATTGGCTCAGTGACCGATGGCGTCCTGCTGGTGGCCGAGGCCGGTCGCACCGATCGCTCGGTACTCGCGGCCGCCGTCAATGAACTTCGCTCCGCGCGAGGATCAGTCCTCGGCATCGTACTCAATCGCGTTACCGCCGGAGGCCGCTACGGTCATGCCGGCTATTATTCCGGTAAGGCTTATTATCGCAAGGACAGCCAGCCCGCCAACGGGAACGGTGACCGCGTACAAAAGGTGAAGGATTGGGTTTCGACGCTGGTCTAATGCCCGAGATCACACGCGACTCGACGGTGGTGGCCAGCAAGGACCAGGTATCCTGCGAGGTCCAGGGCGAAGCCGCGATTCTCCAGATGAAAGCTGGCATCTACTACAGCCTGGATCGCGTCGGCGCCCGCGTCTGGGAGCGTATTCAGCAGCCGATTCGCGTATCAGACCTTTGCGAACTGATCGTCACGGAGTACGATGTCGAACCCATGCGCTGTGAACATGATCTGCTGGAACTGCTGGAGCAGTTAGGCACTGCAGGTCTGATTGAAGTTGGCCATTGACGGCGCCGTTGCCCGTGTGACCCATCCGAATCTGGTTCGTCTTACGGTCATCAACGCGTGCGCACATACTCTGCCGCTTCCCGCCGCACGACGACGTCAGCAACAGCCTGGGACCCCGAGGCCAGGCGCTGCTGTAACACGTACATACTCACCGATCATAATTGCAGGAAAGCCGAGTCGGCTCCCAGGAGTAGCATGATGACAACCGTACTATTTGTGGAAGATCAGTTCGAGATGCGCGCGGTGCACACCGCTTATCTGCAGTTCCATGGCTTTCGCGTGATCACGGCGGACGACGGAGAACGCGCACTCGCAATCGCGCGCGCGCAGTTGCCTGATATTATCGTGCTGGATCACGGCCTGCCGACCCGAACTGGCCTGGAGGTCGCTCGGGAATTGAAACAGGATCCCACCATGGCACGAATTCCGATTGTGATGTTGACGGCCATGCCTTTTGGCGCGATCGGCAAGAAAGCGCAGGCCGCAGGTTGTGTGAGCTTTCTGGCCAAGCCGTGTCCGCCCAGCCGGCTTCTGGAGGAAGTCAGGCGATTTGTCGGAAACCCTACCGCGGTGTAGGCCAGAAAAAAAGGGCGCTGAACTCAGCGCCCTTTTTCGTGATCACCTTCTGCCACCCCTGCCACCCTGCCCTAACGGAGCCTGCATCCCGGCTACCGGCTGCGTTACCGGTTCTGGGGCGCGTAAGACTTCTGCTCGATTACCATCGGAATGAACATCGGCTGAACTCCCGCTTGCTGCTGCACCACGACTCCGGGCTCCAGCGTAGCGGCTTCACTCTCGCTCTGGAAAACCGCCGAGCCAGTGAGCCAGCTCAGCAGGATCGAGCCCGCAACCGCGGCAATGGCCTTCCAGCCAAACAATGAAGGGCGCTTCCGCATGGTCCTGCCTTGGCGCATCACAACCTTTTCCGGACGTACGACGGCCTCCTGCCAGCGAGCAAAAGCGCGCCGGTCGTCCACGATACTCGTCACATTCCGGCCCTGACTAGCTGCAGCTCGCCCGCCCATTCCAGAGCGCCGGATGAATGTCTGCACCGGCTTCAACGCCGCGCGTACCATCGCCTCGAGCTCGAAGAACTCGAAAGGCTTCAGCAGGTACCCGGCGGCGCCCTCTTCCAGGGCTTCGCGTGCCAGGGACTCGTCATGGTCACCGGTCACGAATACCACCCGTGAATTCGCGTCACCCTTGCGCAGGTGCCTGGCCAGCTCGACGCCAGACTGTCCTGGCAGGTGCACGTCCGCGACTACCAGGTCGTAACCCAACGCCGGGGCTGGCTGGTTCAAAACTGTCTCAGCATCCTCGGCCTCAGAAACGTCAAAACCTTTACTGCGGAGCTGTCGGGTCATGAGAGCACGCATGGCGGCGTCATCCTCCACCACCAACACTCTCGGCATCGTCGCGGTCATTGTCGGCCTGCCTGTAATGATGAGTCCAGGGGTACTCTTCCGACCATCCTTAAGCGAGACTCATGCCTTCCTTGTCTGATCTCTTAACTGGTTGGGAGAGATAGACTTATGGAGACAATGCACTGGGCTCGTGCCTCCACCGAAGTGTAAGGAATCCGGACAGGTCTCGACGGTGATATCGACCAAAGGGCACCGTTCCATTTGCCATACCGAAGAAAAAGCCTGGAATCGCGCATTGTAAGATTTCCTGACAACTTGCATCCATGCACCTCGTTCTCACCGACCTGCTGACTTGCCCGCGCTGCGGACCGGACCAGGGCCTGATCGTATTGGCCGAACGCATCATCGACCGACGGATTCTGGAGGGCAGTTTGGGTTGCCCAAACTGCGAGTCCCAGTACCGGATCGCCGATGGCCTGGCGGACCTCCGCACAGCCGATCCGGTTGTGGCGCCTGAGTCGCGGAGGGAAAGCCCGGGCGGGGACGATCCGATGCGGCTGGCGGCGCTGTTGGGGGTCACGCAGGGGCCGGCGTACGCGCTCATTCTCGGCAATGCGGCCGGGGTAGCGGCGGAGATCGCGGCGCTGGTGCCCGGAATGGAGGTGATCGTCGTTCGTGAAGAAATCGTAGAAGAAGCTGAGCAGGCAGGTGTGAGTCGGCTGTTGGTGGAGGATGCGTTGCCGTTGCGCGGAGGCAGTTTACGAGCGGTGCTGGTTGGAACTGGTGTTTTCGAACCGCTTACACGTGATTCGTTGCGCGTGCTCGCGATGGGTGCGCGGCTGGTCTTCGCGTTGGAGCACAAGTGGCTGGAAGAGTTGGTGACGGCTGGTGTGTTACGGGTGCTGGCCCGCGATGCGGAACACGTTGTTACGGTTCGACAGCGCTGATTGCCCGGTCTCCGGTGACGGTTCTATCTTGGGCCAGCGGGCGGATCTACGAGCCTTCGAGCTCCTTCCTCGGCGCTGCGGATGAGTCTTTTTAAGAAGCTGTTCAAGGCCGAGAACAAGAATCAGGTCGATTATTACCGCGAAGGCCTCGAATTGCTGAGTGTCGGCAAATACCACGAGGCGCTGACGTCGTTCCGGTTGGCGTTGAAGGAAACGCCGCGTGACACCGCAGTATTGCAACAGATAGCGATCACGTACACACGCATTGGCATGACCGACGAAGCGATCAAAACGTACCGCAACGTGCTGGATGTCGATGCGGTAGTACCGGGGGCACACTACGGTCTGGCATTCCTGCTTCTGCGCGAAGGGCGCAATCCGGAGGCGCTGGACCATCTGAAGTCGTTTCTGGCGCACCCGCCGCAGGGGCCGGAGGCGCGGCGTCATATCGAGCATGCCCGTCAAACGGTATCCGAGCTTCAGAGCGGCGCGGCGGGCGGCCCGGCCCCGACTGCACCGGAAGCGCGGTAATGGCGGACGTGCGGGTGAAGCTGGAATGGGAGAAGCAGGGTCTGGTATTCCACGGTGGTGCTGTGGGTGGCCTGGAGTTGCGAATCGACGGGAATACGAAAGTCGCGATCTCGCCGGTGCAGGCAATGCTGGTTTCGCTGGTCGCTTGCACGGCCGCCGACGTCGTGGACATTCTCGAGAAGATGCGGGTTCCGCTGGCGGGGCTGGTGGTGCGAGCGGACGGCGATCGAGCCAAGGAGCCGCCGCGCCGGTATACGGCGATTCGATTGATATATGAAGCCGAGGGGCTGGCAGTAGAGTCGGAGGACAAGCTGCAACGGGCCATCCAGCTTTCCCACGAAAAGTACTGCAGCGTGATGCACTCGCTCGCGTCCGACATCGAGATCACGACGCAAGTTGTCCTGAGCTGAAAAGCGGAGACCCATGGCGACGGTAACGGCGACTGAGAAATACGCCGCGAACCCGGCGACGCTGCCTGAAGGAACGCTGGTCGAGTTGTTCTTCCAGCCGATCGATCGTTTCAACCGGCCGGATGCACAGCGGCATCGCAGCGCAGCCGGCTGGCAGACCATCTCACACGCTCAGTTGCTCGATGATGTGCGAGCAATCGCCGCTGCGTTCGAAGCGCGTGGAATCAAGTCCGGCGATCGCGTTGGCCTGCTCTCCGAAAACCGGCCGGAATGGGCGCACACCGATTACGCGCTGCTGTGCCTGGGTGCGCTTGTCGTCCCACTCTATGGCACGCTGCCGCCCAACCAGATCGCCTTCATTCTGAAGGATGCAGGTGTACGTGCGGTGGTCGTGTCAAACCCGGATCAGCTGGCCAAGATCCTGGAGATAGCCGGCGAGCTGCCGCAGCTCGAGTTCATGGTCGTATTTGATGCACCCGCCCAGCTGCCACCCAGGGTACATGCCTGGAAGGCGTTGCTGACGCAGGGACGGTCCAAACGTCCGGATGAGCAATCCTTTCGGCAGCGCGCTCTGCGGGCGAAGCCCGATGATCTGGCTACCATCATTTATACGTCGGGCACGACCGCCGAGCCCAAGGGCGTCATGCTCACGCACAACAACATCTTCTCGAACGTATTGGCGCAGGCCTGGCTGACTGCGCAGGGCGGATCGGACAACGTTGCGCTCAGCTTTCTGCCGCTGTCGCACATCTTTCAGCGGATGGTCGACTACTGCGTTTACTACAACGGCGTACCGATCGCGTACGTCGCTTCCATTGATGAGGTTGCGCAGGCGCTTCGTGAAGTCGAGCCGACGCTGGTAGTCGCGGTGCCACGCGTGTACGAAAAACTGTATGCACGGATCATGAGCGCGACGGGTGTGAAACGCCGGCTGGTTCTGTGGGCTCGTCGGATCGCGCTGGCCTGGGCGGACTACAAACTGAATGGCCGCGCACCACCTGGATCGCTGCGTTTCCAACATGCCATCGCAGACAAGCTGGTGTTTACCAAGATCCGTGCGAGCCTGGGTGGCCATCTGCGTTTCTTCGTGTCCGGCGGCGCGCCGCTGAATCCGACACTCGCAAATTTCTTTTACGGCGCGGGCGTCCTGATTCTCGAGGGATACGGCCTTACCGAGACGTCGCCGGTTACGAACGTGAACCGTCCGGATGCCGTGCGCATGGGCACAGTCGGCAAACCGGTCGCCGGCACTGAGATCAAGATTGCCGAAGACGGCGAGGTGCTGGTGCGCGGTCCGCAGGTCATGAAGGGCTATTACAACAATGTGCCGGCCACCCAGGAAGCCATCGACGCCGAGGGCTGGTTCCACACCGGTGACATCGGCGACATCGATGCCGATGGGTACCTGCGCATCACGGATCGCAAGAAGGAACTGATCGTGACGGCGGGTGGCAAGAAGATTGTGCCGCAGCCGATCCAGAACCTGGCCAAACAAAGCCGATTCGTGGCCGATGCGTTGATCATTGGAGACAAGCGGCCGTTCCCGATCATGATGGTAGTGCCAAACTTCTCGACGCTCGAGAGTTGGGCCGCAGAGGAAGGAATTCGCTGGAGCAATCGTTCCGAGCTGGTCCAGAATCCGAAGATCGCCGCGAAGATTGAAGGCGAAGTGAAGCAGCGCCTGCGGGATCTGGCGCGTTATGAGCTGCCCAAGAAATTCCTGATCCTGGACCGCGAATTCGACATGGAGAAGGGCGAGATCACGCCCAAGTTGTCGATCAAGCGGCGGGTGGTCGAACAGAATTTCAGCCAGGGCATTGAAGGATTATACGAGGGCGCCAGTGCCGACCCGGGAGACCGGTAAGTGTCGGCAGTGATCGTGCTCTGCACGGCTCCTGATTCAGACGCTACCGAGGAAATGGTACGAACGCTGGTGAATGAAGGCGTAGTAGCCTGTGGAAACATCGTGGCGGACGTGAATTCGATCTATCGCTGGAAGGGCAACCTGGAAGCGGCAGCCGAGGCGTTGATCATCTTCAAGACGACCGAAGCGTCGTGGCCGCGGCTGAAGCAGCGTCTGCCGGAGCTGCATCCCTACGACGTGCCCGAACTCCTGTTGTTGAAGGTTGCGGACGGCCTGGCTTCATACCTGAAGTGGGTCGAGGAAAGTACTGCAGTCCCGGACCAGGCATGACCGATCCCAGACGCAGACGTGCACGCGCGAAAGCGGAGAGCCGCACACCGGTAGCTGCGTTCGCGGCCGAACCGGTGGAGGCTGGCTTGGAGGCGGACGCGGACACCGACGCGGGCAAAGACCCGATGATTCCGGAGACGGCGGCGGAAACGTCGGCCGATCCGGTAGCCACATCCCCAGCCGCCGAACCGTCTGGAGCAGCGTTGTTGCGGCGGGCGCGCGAGCTGGAACGGTCGGACGATCCGCAGGGCGCGATCAAGGTCTACCAGCAATTGCTGCTGGAAGAGCCCGACAACATCAAAGCCCGGAATAGTCTAGGTTGCCTGTATGATGCGCTGGGCAAGCCGCTGCTCGCTCTGGAGCAGTTCGAGACCGCGCGCAACCTGGCGCCCGAAAACATCGAAGTCCTGCTCAACATCGGCGATGCGCTGGTCACGCTCACGAAATTCGACCAGGCGGAGCGCGAATACCGCCGCGCGCAGAAACTGGATCCGGCCCGCCCCGAAGTGTACGTCCATCTCGGCATCCTCTACTTCAAGCGCGGGCTGTATGCGCAGGCTGAAGTCGAGCTGAAAAAAGGCATCGACCTCGATGCTGACAATGGATTGGCCTACTTCTATCGCGGCGAGTCGCTGAACCAGCTGATGCGCGTGGATGAAGCACTCGACGCGTTGCTGCGCGCGGCTGCACTGCAGCCTGGCAATGCACGCGCGTTCTATCTGATGGGCATTCTGTACGACAAGAAGAGAATGCCGGACCAGGCCATGTCGATGTATCGCAAGGCGCGCGAGCTCACCGCGAAATGATCCGGGTCGTGCAGGGCGAGCTGGCGCGTGCCGACACTGCGGCCATCCTGCGGCCGGTATCCGCAGAGTGGGAACCGGTCACGCCGGCCACGCGCCGGCTCGAGATTGCGGCCGGCAAGGACCTGATCGAACAATGTGAAAAACTGGGAGACCTGCCAGTGGGCTCGGCGGTGATCACGGCGGCCGGTGAGCTGACCGCCGAATTCATGGTCCACGTGATCGTGCGATCAATGGAGGAGCGGGTCAGCGTCCCGGTCATTCATCGAGCACTGCGCAATGGCCTGCGGCGACTCTCCGAGTACGGCGTCGACAGCGTTGCCATGCCACCGATCGGGACCGGCGCCGGCAATCTGGATGCCGAGGAAGTTGCCTTCGAGATGGTACCGATCCTGCTCGAGCACATGCAGGCCGGCGAGCCGCCATCGCGCGTCGACGTCTTCGTCGACTCGAGTTATGAAAAAGATGCCTTCGAGCGAGAGCTGAAACGCTACGAATTGCCGTTCCTGCCCGGTACCGAACCACAGCACAAGTGAAACCATTCAATAACCGCGGCCTGATAGCGGCGGTAGTGTTGGTCAGCTGGGCGGTCGTGCTGGGCTGGCACGTGCGTCGTGAATACTTCAAGCCGATTGCCACTCGCCTGGCCGAGCGTGCGCGCTCCCTCGCTCCCGGTACGTTTTTCTACTCGATCAAGATGAATGGCCAGGCCATCGGCACGGCAATGACCAGGCTCGATACGCTGCCTGGTCAGGGCGGTTTCCGCTTCAGCGACCGGGTGCAGCTGGATGTGCCGGCACTGGATGAGACGCACCGCGCGCTGGCGCAAACCGATATCATGATGGACCTGTCTCTGCGGCTGCGCAGCTTCAGCTTCCAGCTCGGCTCGGAGATCGGCGACTTCATCGTTCGGGGGACCGTGCGGCAGGACACGCTGCTCGACCTGAGACTGCGCAGCGGATCCGGCACGGCCGAACAGACCTCGACCATGCGCATGGATCCGCTGCTCGTGCTGGATGCGCTGATTCCGATTCGGCTGGCCGCGGGTGGTGAGCTGGAGGTCGGCCGCTCGATGCGCACGCTGGTGTTCAATCCATCGGTGATGGCGGAACAGCCGGTCGAGCTGCGCGTAACTGCGCACGATACCATGGTCGTGCCGGACAGCGCTGGCTACGACGGGACGCGCAGCATCTTCATCGTGAGTTCGACCGACACGATTCCGGTGTGGCGCATCGAGCAGACGTTTGGTGGCGTGACGATTGGCACCTGGGTCGATGAAGACGGCCACCTGGTCAAGGCCGAAAGCGCATTGGGTTACACACTGGAGCGCACGGCGTTCGAGATCGCGGAACAGGATTGGACGAAGGGCAAAGCAGATCCACGTCAATCCGCCGGGTACGGCGCGGTGATCGAGCGCACGGCCATCGCGGCCAACGTCGACCTGACGGCGGTGGCCGAGGCCGACTCGCTACGCATCAAGCTGAGCGGCGTCGAACTGGAAGGCTTCGACCTTTCGGGTGGGAGGCAGCAGCTGCGTCATGATACGCTCATCGTCCGGCGCGAGCGCACACCGGAATTGAAAGCGACCTACACGCTGCCGTATCGCGCCGGTGGCGAGGTCGCCGCCGAGCTGGCCGCGACCCCGCTGATCCAGACCAACAGTCCCGCGATCGTAAAGACGGCGCGCGAGATCGCCGGTGGCACGACCGATCCGGTAGAGCTCTCACGAAAACTGAATGAGTGGGTCTATCGAGAGCTGAAGAAGGACATAACGCTGAGTATTCCTAGCGCCGAGCAGGTCCTGGCGGCGCGACAGGGGGACTGCAACGAGCACACCGTGCTGTACGTCGCGCTGGCGCGCGCGCTCGGGCTCCCCGCGCGCAGCGCCGCCGGCCTCGTGCATGTGCGCGGCCGCTTCTACTACCATGCGTGGCCGGAAGTCTGGTTCGGCGATCGCTGGGTCGCCGTCGATCCGACCCTCGGGCAGTACCCGGCCGATGCATCGCACATCCGATTCATTGTCGGCGGACTCGCGCGACAGGTGGAACTGCTGCGGCTGATCGGTCGGTTGAAACTGGAGGTTGTATGACACGGATCGCGGATTGCGGATCGCGGATCGCGGTTCCTCCGCGTCTCAGCAACGGATTCGGACTCCAGGGATGATAAAACTCGAGGGTGTTGCCAAGCGGTACGGTAAGTTCACTGCGGTGCATCCGCTGGATCTGCATGTGAAGCGCGGTGAGTTGTTTGGGTTCCTGGGGCCGAACGGCGCGGGCAAGACCACCACGATTCGCATGATTGCCGGGGTGCTGCAGCCCAGCGCGGGCCGAATCACGCTCGGCGGGCATGATCTGTTGAAGGAGCCGGTCGCGGCCAAGCGGATGCTCGGATACATCCCGGACCGGCCATCGGTCTACGAAAAACTGACGGGTGCCGAGTTCCTTCGTTTTGTGAGTGGCCTGTGGGGACGCGAGGGCCAGGCAGCCGAAGCGCGCGCGGATGAGCTGCTCGAGCTCTTCGAGCTGACCAACTGGAAGCACACGCTGGTCGAGAGCTACAGCCACGGCATGCGGCAGAAGCTGCTGATCAGCTCTGCGCTCGTGCACTCGCCTGATCTGATCGTGGTCGATGAGCCGATGGTTGGTCTCGATCCAAAAGCCGCCCGCCTGATCAAGGCGTTGCTCAAGCAATTCGCGCAAGCCGGCGGCACCGTGTTCCTGTCCACGCACACACTGGAAGTCGCGGAAGCACTCTGTGACCGCATCGCCATTCTCTACGAGGGCAAGATCCGGGCAATGGGAACGATGGAGGATCTGCGGCAGGAAGCGCACGACGGCACCGCGCACCTGGAAGAAATCTTCCTGAAATTGACCAGGAGTGATGACGTCAAGGACCTGGTCGCAGCTCTTAGAGCAAAATGAGTTCACCACAGAGTACAGGGACCACAGTGCAATTCTGGCGCGCCGACTCGGTCCTCGCCTTGAAAACATTTATTTTTTTGGAGCAGCTGGATTGAACCAGAATCGCCCTGTGGCCTCCGTGGTCTCTGTGGTGCACCTGCTGGCGCCGAAATACCGCATGGCCCGTCGCCGGGCGGAGCAGAGCGGCGGTCGTGGGCGTGTGCTATTGATGAGTAGTGTCGGTCTAATCTTCTGGCTCATGCTGTTCGCAATCGTTTTCCGGATGTTGCGCTACTTCAAGGCCACGCCCGGGCTGGGGGATGTACTGGCGGTCAAACTGCTCGGTGTGATTCTCCTCGCGTTTTTGTCCGTGCTGCTGCTCTCCAACATCATCACGGCGCTGTCGGCGTTTTTTCTGGCGAGCGATCTGGAGCTGCTGCAGGCCGCACCCGTGGAGAGCGTCAAGATCTACCTGGCCCGATTGATCGAGACCATGATGCAGTCGTCGTGGATGGTCGTGCTGGTGCTGATACCCGTACTGTCGGCGTATGCGATCTCGTTCAAGGCAGGCCCGAGTTTCTTCCTGGTCTCCTTCATCGCAGTGCCAGCTTACCTGGTGCTGCCCGCCGTGGTCGGCACGGCCATGACGCTCGTGCTGGTGAACGTGTTCCCGGCACGGCGCGCGCGTGATCTGCTGGCGTTGATTGCATTGTTCGGCGCGACCGGCGTGATTCTGATGTTCCGGCTGCTCCGGCCCGAGCAGCTGGTGCGGCCGGAAGGCTTCCGTGATCTGGTCGACTTCGTGGCGGCATTGAATACGCCCAGCTCGGTCTGGCTGCCATCCGAATGGGCCGCCGAAGCGCTGTTGGCGCCGGTCGGCGTTCGGTATCTGGCTGGCGACCTGTTTCCGCTGCTCCTTCTGGTCACTACGGCCGCAGCGTTCATCGTACTCGGTGCCTGGCTGCATGAGCGGCTCTATCGAGAAGGATTCAGCCGGGCTCAGGAGGGCGCGGAGCTGAAACACGGCGTATCGAGCAAGCCCGCGCTGCTGGAGCGGAGCTTTAGCGTGCTGCCCCCGACCGCGCGCAGCCTGGTCGCCAAGGACATTCGCACGTTCTTCCGCGATACCACGCAATGGTCGCAGCTGATCCTGCTGGCCGTGCTGGTGGTGATCTACGTCTACAACATCAAGGTGCTGCCGATCTGGAGCGGTGAGCAGCTCAGTTTCCTGATGATCAACATCGTCTCGTTCCTGAACCTGGGTCTGGCTGGATTCGTTCTGGCCGCGATTGCGGCCCGCTTCATCTTTCCGGCCATCAGCCTCGAGGGCCGCACGCTCTGGCTGCTGCGCTCCTCACCGCTCGATCTGCGGTCGCTGCTCTGGTGCAAGTACTGGGTGGGCATAGCGCCCCTGCTGATCCTGGCCGTGTCACTGACCGTCGGCACCAACCTGATCCTGCGCGTCGACAGCATCATGATGGTGCTGTCCATCATTACGATTGTGATGATGACGTTTGCGATTGCTTCAATCGCACTCGGTTACGGCGCGGTCTTTCCCCGCTTCGAGACCGACAACGCCGCCGACATTTCGACTGGCTTTGGCGGCATGATTTTCATGATGAGCGCCATCGGCTACCTGGTTGCCGTGGTCGCACTGGAAGCCTGGCCGGTATACTCGATACTGCGCAGCCGCTCGGAAGGCCTGCCACTGACCAGTGCGCAGCTGACTGCGCTCGGCGTCGGATTGGGGCTCGCCCTGCTGGTAACCACCATCGCGATCGTGATACCGCTGCGCGAGGCACGCCGTCGCATCGAGGTCCTCGATCATTGAGCAGTACGCACGGCAATCCCGATCTCGATCTCGCGCTAGAAGCTGCGCGCGCCGCGGGCACTTCGATCATGCGCGTGTTCGGCAACAAACACGAGGTGACCTACAAATCGCCCGGCCAGCCAGTGACCGCGGCCGACCTCGAAGCCGATCGTATATTGCATGAGGTGCTGTTGTCGGCACGCCCGGATTATGGCTGGTTGTCGGAAGAAACCGTGGACCACCCGGACCGGCTGGACTGCGATCGGGTCTGGATCGTCGACCCGATCGATGGCACACGCACCTTCATCAAGGGCAAACCGGAATTCTCGATTTCGATCGCTCTGGCACACCATGGCGCGGTCGTGCTCGGCGTGGTTGCCAACCCGGCAACCGGCGAGACCTTCTGGGCGGTGCGCGGATCGGGCGCGTACCTGGACGACGCACGGCTGAAGGTGTCGGAGCGCGCAACCGCGGACGGTGCGACCATCGTGGCCTCGAGCAATGAGCTGCGAGTCGGCGAGTTCAGCCCGTTCCGCGATGGCTGGACGATTCAACCGGTTGGCAGCACGGCCTACAAACTCGCGCGCGTGGCACAGGGAGCGGCCGAAGCCTTCCTCAGCCGCGGTTCCAAGAGCGAATGGGACGTTGCTGCCGGTGATCTCATCGTTCAGGAGGCGGGTGGCCGGGTCACGGATCTGCGACGTCAGCCTCTTCGATACAATCAGCCGGACCCGTATGTTCATGGCATTCTGGCAACCAACGGCCGGTTGCATGAGCACATACTGGCCATGGTGGATGCGATGCCATCGGCGCGCAGGCTGCGGGACTGATTGGCGAAATGTTGAAAGAATGATCATGCGGAGGTCATGATGGCCGGAATCGTAATAGCAGGCGGCGTGCTGACGATGGTGCTCGGCATGGTGCTGGTTGTACTGGGCGTGATGGCCGGCGCCCTGTTCGTGCCGGGCGTTGTACTGCTGATAGTCGGATCGCTGGCTGTAGGCGCCAGCGGCGTGCTCTACCTGCTCTCCGGTCGTCGCGGCGATGCCCGATAGCGGCTTCCGCTTTGTCTACCCGGTACCCGTGCGATTTCATGACCTGGACGCAATGGGCCACGCGCATCATTCTTTGCCGCTCGTTTACATGGAAGAGGCACGCGCGGCGTACTGGCGCGACATCGCAGGCAAGGACGGCCTGGACCAGATCGATTACGTGATTGGCAGCTTCTCACTGCGGTTCATCCAACGCATCCATTTTCCGGGCGTCGTGCGCGTTGGCCTGAGGGTGAGCCGGTTGGGCAAATCCAGCTTCTCAATGGAGTACGAGCTCCGTGCCGAGAACGGGGAACTCCTCGCCACCGGCGAATCGGCCCAGGTGATGTACGATTACGCGGCCGGCGCTTCGAAACCAATTCCGGCTGACCTGCGCAATCGCATCGAAGGGTACGAGCCCCAACTGTCGATTCAATGACCATCACCTTTGCACTTGATAACGGGAACCCTGTATGAACAACCAAAGGCTGTTGAAGGAGTTCGATCAGGAAATGGTAACAACCCGCAGGTTGCTCGAGCGCGTGCCGGGCGACCAGGGCGATTGGAAACCACATCCCAAATCATTCTCGCTGGCACACCTGGCGCAACTGGTGTCGTGGATGCCCGGCTGGATAACCAACACACTTCGCCAAACCGAGCTGAACCTGAAGGGCGGGGCGGGCTACAGCAACGAAACCACCGAAGCGCTGCTGGCGGTCTTCGACAAGAACGTGCGCGAAGCACACGACTCGATCGTGGCCGCCAAAGAGGCCGACTGGAATGTGCCCTGGTCACTCAAGATGGGTGACCAGGTGCTCTTTACCGCCCCGCGCCACGAAGTAGTCCGCGGACACATCAGCCACCTCGTGCACCATCGCGGACAACTCACGGTCTACCTGCGGCTCAGGGATGTGCCACTGCCGTCGATCTATGGCCCCACCGCAGATGAGAAGTGGGGATGACCGAGGAAAAGAAACGCATTCGCTGGATACCATTGCTGGTTGGAATGTTGATCGCCGAGATCGTACCAATCCTGATCGTGTTCGCGCTGGTTGCTTTGTTTGGACCTCCCGATGAGGCGGCGTCAGCGGACTACGCCCTGCGGGTCCGTCGAATGGTCGCGACCATCGGCGGAACCGCGATGGCCTTCATCGTCGCAGCTAAGATCGGTCGAAAATCCAGTACACCCGTGCACCAGGGCCTTATGCTGGGCGCTGGTCTGGTCATTCTCGATGCTTTGCTGATTCTGCTCGGCCAGGTCCCGTTCGAATGGCTTTTCCTGCTCAGCAGCGTGCTCAAGCTGCTCGGCGGCGGTTTCGGCGGCGCACTCGCCGCGGCCAATACCCGGTACGAAGGACGCACCAGGGCCTGATCACAAACCAAGCAGCGTGGTGTTAACAGCCGCGACGTCAGTTATTCCGTGGTCCCGCCGGCGTGGTAATCGCTCGGCTTACCACCCGCGACGGTCGACCTCCTCGGTCTTGGTTGTTTTCGGCATCATGAACATGAACCAGTTCATCATCGTGTACATGACCTTGGTCTTGCCCGGGATATCACCGGTCTCCAGCTCGTGCTTGAGAATGCCGAGGATCTCGGTCCAGCCGGCCTTGACCTTCTCCGGCGACTTGTGCGCCGTCGTGTAACCGGAGTGCGTGATGGTCACTCGGCAACCACCCTTCTCTTCCTGCAACTCCCAGGTCACCAGCGTCATCGGCTCGACCCGCGTCGTGAACATGTAGGTGTGTGAAAACCGGCGCGGCGGATCCACCTCTACCACCTCGCCAACTATGAACACGCGCTTCTTGTCCGGGCTGTAATACCGAAGTCTGCCGCCCGGCCGCAGTTCGGTTTCCAGCACCGTGTTGTACAACGCCCGCTGCACGCGGCCGGTCTTCGTAATCTCGTCCCAGACCCGCTGGCGTGGCACCGCGATGTGAATCGAGATCACGTGATCGGGTAGTTTGCTCGCCTCGGTCATGCTCGCTCCGCGTGGGTTTCCAGTTCGTCCTTCAAACTCACCAGCGCTTCGGTCCACGGCTGCAAGTATCGGCTGACCCAGCGATCGTACACTTGCTGGATCGGTACCGGGTTCAGGTAGTTATAGCGCTCTCGCCCTTCCTTCCGCGACAGCACCAGCTCCGCCTCTCCCAGTACTCCCAGATGCTGCATCACTGCAAATCGACTCAGCTCGGGAAAGTGCTCCGCGATCGCACCCGTGGTAAGCGGTCCGCCATACAACAGGTCCAGCATGGCGCGTCGCACTGGATTGGCCAGTGCGCGCCACACGCGTTCGTCCGGCTCGGCCGGCAGTCGACCTTGCATAGGTGATAATAATATCACATAATGCGGACGTCAATCCCAATCACAAGGAGGCAATCATGGGGAAAGCCGGACGCGTCACGCTCGCCGTACTGGCGGGTGCATCGGTGTGGGCAGTGCTGTGGAATGCAGGGACACTGGGCGGGCAGGCGGCGCTGCCCGAGCTGATGCCGGCGGGACAACCGATCACGAACACCGGTGTGCTGTTGAGTCTGGTCATCTACGGCGCGATGCTGTCAGTGCTGGCAGGGTACACGACAGTTGCGGCTGCGGGGAAGTATCCGGTGCCGGCGCTGAGGATTCTTGCGGCTTTGCAGTTCACGCTGGGACTGGTGTTCGAGATTTCGTTCTGGGGCATGACGCCGGTGTGGTATCACGTCGTTTTCCTGGCGATTGTGATTCCGACGACGCTGTATGGCGGGACCCTGCGTGGGGCGCGGCGCGAGTCTGCGCGAGCGGCGTTGATCTAGAGGGAACTCTGAAGTGCCTGGAGACGGCCATCGGGATTTCGGACCCGAGGAACGAGGAACGAAATCAACAGACGAGCACGAGCACGACCACGGTGCGATTGACGATTACGGGGCCCAGCCATCCCGGTGCCGGAATGCGCACCGCCATGGTTGGAGCCCGTAAATCGTCAATCGTGCTCGTAGTCGTGCTCGTGCTCGTTCGTTGATTCGTTCCTTGGTCCTAAATCCCGATTACCGTCTCCACCATAACTGCAGCTGACTTGTTCAGAGCTTTCTAGTCCTGACGCAGTGCGACCCAGGGATTCACGTTTGCGGCGCGGCGAGCGGGCAGATACCCGGCCAGGACGCCGACTGCGAGCAGCACGAGGACTGCTGCCGTGATGGTGAGCGGGTCATCGGGCGAAAGGTCGTAGAGCATTGCGCCGACGGTGCGGGTAACGGCACGTGCGCAGAGCAGTCCGAGCGTGACGCCGATCGAGAGAAGCAATACGACTTCGCGAAGCACGAGCCAGACGACGCCATTACGGCGTGCTCCGAGCGCCATTCGAATGGCGATTTCGCTGGTGCGACGGGAGACGTTGTACGACATCACGCCGTAGAGGCCGATACAGGCCAGCAGCATGGCGATGGTACTGAAGAAGGTAGAAGTCCGAGCCAGGACCCGCTCGGATGCAAAGCCGCTTCGCACCTGCTGCTGTTGGGTGCGGAACCGCACGACCGGGACATCCGGAGCGACCTGGCGCAGTATATCCCGAACCGACGGTACGAGCGTAAGCGGCGCGACCTGGGTGCGCAGCTCGAAGGTCGCACTGCCGTGGATGCGTTGCAAATATGGCAGGTAAACGGCGGGCGGGTTCTCGGTCCTGACCTCATCGATGCGCGCGTCCTTTACGACGCCGACGATTTCGATGTCGCCGCTGCGCTCGGCCCGACCAAAGCCAAAGCGGCGACCTACCGGATTGGCTCCAGGAAAGAAGCTGCGAGCCAAGGTCTCGTTGACCAGCGCAACGGCCGGGGCGCTCTGATCGTCACGAGGGCTGAGATCGCGACCGGCCAGGACTGGGACACCCATAGTCTGCATGAAATTCGATCGAATTTTCAGGCGGCGAATCAAGCCATCGTTCGGACGCAATTCACTGCCCTGCACGTGAATGGGGGCGCCGCTGCCGCTACCGCTGACGAAAGGATAATCGGAGGTCGTGGCCGCCTGAATTCCGGGGAGCGCTTCCAGCCTGCGGATGATTTCCTCGTACAGGAGGACCGTACGCGCTTCATCGTAGCCGACGGCTTCGGGATTCAGATCGAAGAGCAGGAGATTGTCGCTGTCAAAGCCGATATCGATGCGCTGCATCTGGTTGACGCTGCGGACCAGCAGCCCGGCCACCACCAGCAGCACGATCGAGAGCGCGAGCTGACTCACGAGCAAGAGCCGGTTCAGTCGCGAGCGCTGTCCAAGCAGGGTTGCGGCATTCTGCCTGACCGCGCCCGCAACGTCGGATCGGGTTGCACGCAATGCGGGGGCGATGCCGGAGGCGGCTCCCGCGAATAGCGAGATCAGGAACGCGAACACCAGCACGCGCAAATCGAGGCGCAGATCAATGGCGATGCCATTGGTCTGCGAGACGAAGAGTGCCAGCAGGTCGATGCCCCAGGCGGCAAGCAGGATCCCGAGCGTGCCGGCGAGGATGCACAGTACCAGGCTCTCCGCCAGCAGCAGTCTCACCAAACGCGCGCGACTGGCGCCGATCGCCAGACGCACACCGATTTCGCGCTGACGGCCGGCTGCTCGCGCCAGCACCAGGTTGGCCACGTTCACGCACACGAGGAGCAGCAGGACGCCGACAATCGCAGTAAAACCGGTCATGAGCTGTGAAATGTTGCGCACTTGGTCGGCAAGTCCGCTGCTGCCATCCAGCACCTGTAAATGCGGCACATCGCGTGGTTCACTGCTGCGGCTGGAGCGCGCGGCGGCTGCGTTCCATCCATCCAGTGCGGCCGCCTGGAACACACGTTCCAGTTCAGCCTGCACTTGCTCAGGGGTCACACCCGCGTTTGTCCGGCCTATGATGGACAGCCACCACGAGTACGGCTGCGCGTTCTGATCGTCGGGGAACAATTGCGACTCGAACGCGAGCGGAATCGAGAAGTCGGCTGTGAACGAGAAGCCGCTTGCGCCGGTGAAGCCTTCGGGTGTGATGCCGACGATCGTGAACGGCATGCGGTTGAGCGTGAGCGTTTTTCCGATGGCTGCGGGATCGCGCTCGAAGCGTCGCTGCCACAGAGCGTCGCTGATGACCACGGCAGGTGCGGCGCCTGCGCGATCATCATCGATGGTCAGCGCGCGGCCACGAATGCCTCGCACGCCGAGCGCCGCGAAGTAATTTCCGGAGACGAACTGACCGTTGGCGATTTCTGCGTACCGGTCGACTTGCAGATTGCTCTCGTCCCAGGGCGCAAAAGCGAACACTTCGGAAAGCGTACGGCTCTGGGATCGGACTCGCTCGAAGGTCAATGTGGAAAAGGAGGTGCTCTCCCGCAGGCCGGTCGCTTTGTCGACATCACTGTTGCCCGTGAGATGGACGTACATTGCGTTGGGACCGGACTGCCAGTTCAGGTAGACCAGGCGATCGGGGTCTTCGACCGGCAGGTCGCGCAGCACCACGGCCTCGACCAGACTGAACAACGCCGTATTCGCTCCAATGCCGAGCGCGAGTGATACGGTAACCAGCGCAGTCCAGGCCCTGCCTTGGAGCATCCTGCGAATGCCGTAGCGCAGGTCATCGATCATGGTCGCTATTCTCCGAACGTCTTGTGCGTTTCCGGACTTCTGGTGCGTTCTGGTGATTTCCAAAGCCATGCCCGCTCCCTGCACCATCCCTAACCGTTTGCCCCTGAACTACTTGGTCGTGCTGACTGCAGGGTCATGACCGGCCCGGGTTGTCCGGCGTTGGGACTCGCGAGCGCAGGACCGCTCACTTGCCCGGCCAGTGATGCAGGTCTAGCATGGGGGCGTTCCGGACCAGCAACCAGCACAGGCGGAGGTAACGATGCGAGTGAGGGCTCCCATGGTTGTTCTTTGCGGCGCACTCGCGTATGCGGTCGGAACCCAGGCCCAGACTCCGGCGCCCGCTCCGGCGGACGATGCGGTGCGGACCCTGGTCGGCCGGCTCGAGCTCGAACGGTACAAAACCACGATCAAGGACCTTACCCAATTCGGCGATCGGCGGCAGGGCACCGATCGCAATCGGGCGGCAGTGGACTGGATCGAAGCGCAGTTGAAGAGTTACGGCTGCACCAATACCGAGCGCATCAAGTACGAGTATCTCGGCCGGCAGCTGCGCAATGACTCAACGGCCCAGGTGGATTCGTTGGCTGCGGCGGCGCGCGCACGCGCAGCAGGTGACACGGCGCAACGCGGGCGCGGAGCCGGTGGTGGTGGACGTGCGGGGGCAGCAGGGCGCGGTGGCGGACGTGGCGGACGTGGCGCAATTCCAGTGAAGGGATTCCGCGGGCCGACCGGGGTGAACCTAAATCCCGACCTGCAGCCTGATCCGAAGCTGCGGGCGATCAACGCGCAGTGGGACACGCCAGGACCTCGCGAAGAGGTCTATTGCACGAAGATCGGCAGCACGTTACCGGGCGAGATGTACATCATCGGCGCGCACATGGATGGGCACGGCTTCGGTGCGGCTGCCAACGATGACGGTTCCGGCACGGCGATCGTGATGGAGCTTGCCCGCATCTTTCACATGCCCGATGTACAAACCGAACGATCGATTCGCTTCATCCTCTTCAACAATGAAGAAACCGGCGGCGGCGCACGCGCCTATGTGAATCAGAGAGCGCCGCTGCAGGGAATCGAGAATCCGAGCGGCTCGGGTAGATTTCCGGAGCCAAAATGGCTGGGCATGATTCAGCATGATATGATGATGTGGGACCACGGCATGCCGGGCCCGGATGGCAAGGTCAACCAGGAGCAGCGGCGCGAGGCGGATGTGAATGTCGAGTTTCAGGCGAATTCACAGAAGGCTGACGATTCTCAGAAGCTCGCGTGGTTCTTCCGGCAGATGAACGATCGTTATGCGACCGATTATCCGGCCGCTGTCGGCGATCGCATGAGCAATACCGATTCGGGATCCTTCCAGGACCTTGTCGCCGCGATCAGCTTGCGTGAAAATGAGCGGCAGGCTCACACGGGAACCGGCTGGAATCCAACCTGGCATCAGCCGATCGATGTGTTCGAGACTTTTTCCGATAAGGATTTCCGGCTCGGCCTGAATGCCGCGCAGACCACGCTGGCCGCGGTCGCGCAACTCACTGGAGCGACCCTCAAGAAATGAAGCGCAACCTGCAATTCCCGCTGCTGCTGGTGGTAGCTCTGCTCCTCTGCGGCGTTTCACGCGTGCCGGCCCAGGACATTATGACCGGTCGGCCGCAGCTGCGCGGATTCCTGTTCGGCGATGTCGTGTACGCCGCGCGGGACAACAGCTCACTCACAGACGGTTTCTTCATCGGCCAGCTGGTCGGCCATGGGAACGCAACACTCTCCGAACGGGTCAGCTTCTTTGGTGAGCTGAGCGCGACCGCGCGGCCCGACGGGTATGCATTCGAAGTCGAGCGGGCGATCCTGCGTTATGATTTCAACGACCTCCTGAAGTTGTCGGTGGGGCGCTACCACACGGCAATCTCGTATTGGAACACCGCATTCCACCACGGACTCTGGCTGCAGACATCGGTGTCCCGGCCCGAGATCATCAAGGTGGGTGGACGTTTTCTGCCCGTCCACTTCGTTGGCGCGGTCGCCGAAGGCAGCTTGTCTACGAGCGGCTTCGGCATTGTCTATGAAGCCGGCGTCGGGAACGGCCGCGGTACCAATCTGGCTCGCGGCGGTGATGCGGGAGACAACAACCTCACGAGAGCCTATGTGCTTTCCGCGAGAGTTCGGCCCGGACATGACCTGGGTCTCCAGGTTGGCGGCAGCGCGTATCTCGATCGTATAAGCGTGACCAGCGGACTGTTCGACGAGCGCATCGCAACCGGCCACATTGTGTGGAACCGGGGCGCGCCGGAGCTCGCGCTCGAGTACGCGAATGTGCGGCACGAGGGCCCGGCCGATGAAACCTTCGATTCGGACGGCTGGTATGCTCATGCCGGGCTACGACTGCCGGGCAATCTAAGCCACTGGAAGCCATACGTGCGCGCAGAACGCCTCGATGTCGCCGCTGGTGACCCCGCATTCGGCGCCGCTATCCCCGATTATCGCGCGTACATCGCCGGGATCCGCTACGAATTCGACATACTCGCCGCGCTGAAAGCGGAGTACCGGCGTGAACGTTTCGCAGGCGGCACCGAGTTGAACTCACTGTTTCTGCAGGTAGCCTTCGCGCTCGGTCACGGAGGCATGTAGTGAAAGGCGAAATAAGGATGTTGAACCAAAGTGTCTACGAAGTTTGCAAGCTGCCGTTCCTGGCTTTGTTGCTTGGAGCAGCCGCGGTTGTGCCGCGCACTGTGCAGGCCCAGGCCGATGGTGCGGTGGCGATCGTAGTGCATCCGGATACGAAGATTGATAACCTGAGCTTCGACGAGCTGCAACGGATTTTCCGGGGTGAGCGGCAGTTCTGGCCGGACAAATCGCGCATCACACTGCTGGTCCGCGCACCGGTCTCGGTCGAGCGCAAACTCGTGCTGCAAAAGATCTACAAGATGAGCGAAGAGCAGTTCAGGCAATATTGGATTGGCAAGATGTTCCGCGCCGAAGTGGCAGCGGGACCCAAAATTGTCTATAGCTCGGACATGGCCCGTGATCTGGTGACCGCGATACCCGGTGCGATCGCGTTCATGCCCGCGGACATGCTGTCTACTGGAGTGAAGGTCCTGAGGATCGATGGCGCGCTGCCCGGCGATCGCAACTATCCGTTGCGTTAGTCCTGGCCCGTGCTGGCGGAGTCTTCTTCGGCGGGCCCGACCCGTTGAATGATTTCCAGCGCTTCCCGGTAAACCCCGCGCAGCTGCTGTTCAGAGGTCAGGAGATCCGTCAAATAGGCGTAGGTCTCTTCGATGGTACGTCCCAGCTCATCGCGGGAGAGTGAGCCCGCCACCCATATGCGCGGGATCGACAGGCGGCTCTCTTCCGAAAATCGCTGCTGCAAACTGTAGGTGAGCGACAACGCGGACACCGTTTCGACGTCCATGTGGGTGAGCGCGCCCGTGGCCAGGGCGGTCTGCCACGCCGTATTCAACATCACGTTCGTTTCCAGTCCCTCGACGATGCTTCGGATGTCGGTGGCCCGCGTGGGATCCGCACGAATTTGCGCCACCACGTTCACCAGGCCGGAATGGTAGGGCACTACGTCGTCCAGTCGGGCCAGGTTCTGCCGGATCTCGCGCTCGAAGATCATCAGCGACTGCTGGGCCAGAAGGCGATGGCTGCGGTTCTCCCGCCATTCATCGACCGCCAGCGCCAGCAAGATGCTCAGCATGATGAAGGATGATTCAATAAATACACGGACCAGCCAGGTCGGCGTGGACAGCCGTGCCAGCCGCCGGTTCCGGTCCGCACGCTGAACACCTTCAGAAGACCGCTCGACTTCCCGCTCGGTTTCGACGTCCACTGCCCTCGTCAGCTCCTTCGAATTGTCTCTTTTACCCCGTCGAAAATGGGTTGAAGTGACACGCCAAGGCTAGTGTGATCCCGCTCGAGCCTGGTATCGCTACCAACGGGAGAATGCCTGGTTGAGGTTCCCCGAGTCCAATCGGATCCAGACCCGAGAAAGAGTTGACTACCCCTGACGAGATTCGGGCCAACACTCTTTCGGAGCCGTCAATGTCCACTCGAATAGCAGGCACGCTCGGCCGGACGCTGGTCGCAGCGCTCGGCATTTTCTCCTCTGCATGCATACCGGTCGTCAACCATGGTCCGCAGATCGAGCCCGGTTGGAACGGCGGTTTGACTGCCTCTCTTCCGGTGGGTCCGCGTTACGGTAACGGCGATTGGGGCAACACGCATTACTTATTCGGCCCGGTAGGCGTTAACCTGGCGCATGGCTGGCGGAGCGGTCCGGAAGGGAGTGCGCTGCTGATTGGCGTGCACGCTCCGGCATCGCTGGCGCTTTTCCCACCGGGTTTCTTCGAGCTGGCCCAGGCCGACGCGTATTACCAGCTGCCGGCCCGGGTGAGCGGCAGCCTGGACACCGGAATCGGCGTCAATCTGGCCAGCGCGCATTTCATGCCGTACGTGCAGCTCGGCCGCATCGGCGCGAACGGCAGCGGCTGGTATACCACGCAAGGCGTCACCGTGATGTGGGATGACGACAACGTGACCTCGACCGGCTCCTCCGCCATTTTCTGGATGCCTACCATTGCCTACCAAATGGGCAAACCTGCACACTCGTATCACTGGTTCGTGAGCGGCGGCGTTGGCAAAGTGCAGGAGACTTACTGTTACGAGTTTTGCTCCGGAATTCGACTGGCGGTCAGCGCGGGCGTCAGTGTGCAGTTCCATCGCCAACGATAGAGGAGGCAACCGATTTGTGACAATTGCCGAAGCGATCGAGCTGATTGGTCCGGCCATGCCGGAGCCGGCCCGTGGTACCTGGGCCGACTTCGGTGCCGGACGCGGCACCTTCACAGAAGCGTTAGCAGGACTGCTTGGGAAAGATGGCACCGTGATCGCCATCGATAACGACCCCAACATCATCGCAGATCTACGACGCCTCGCCTCACAAGCAACCAGCGCCCGCATAGAGGTTGTTGCCGGCGACATCCGGAAACTCGACGCCATTTCAGCATTGCGGACTCAGCGCCTGGACGGAGCGCTGTTTGGCAATGTGCTGCACTACGTCCCCGACCAGGACCACGTGCTTTCGAGCGTGCGGCGATGCCTGAAATCGCCGGCGTCCATCATCGTCATCGAGTACGATCGCCGGAGCGCGAGCCGGTGGGTGCCGCACCCGCTCCCGCTCGAGGATCTCGCAATCGTCGCTCGAAAGGCCGGTCTGCCCGAGCCGGTCGAGGTTGCACGTCGGGATTCACGTTACCAGGGTGAGTTGTACTGTGCGGTGATGCGATGCGAATCAAGCAGCTGACCGTCCTCTCCGTTTCCGCGCGGCGTGGGCCGGCTTTGCTGGGACACGCGGCGTGATTTCGAGCTTGACGTCGAAATCGAGCACACTGAGCAGCGAAAGCAGTTGTCCGATCGACTTCTTGTCGTTCGTCGTATCGAGCAAGCGGTAGAGTTGGCTCAAAGACGTGTCTAGCCGGCGGGCAATTTCGCGCCGGGAGATTCCGCTCGCTTCGACCGCATTTCGGGCTTCACTGGTCAGCTCGTACAGGAATAGTCTGGAAAGCAATCCGGGATCTGCGTTGTAATCCAGCACGGCATCGAGATGAAGCGAATCGGACTGCCCATCCTCCAGCACGTAGGTAAAGCCTTCACGGCCCATCTCGGGATCGACATACAATTGGGTGATCCGGTTGTCAGACGTCGGCTGCACGGGGAGCCGGGCAAACGGCATCCTCAGGACCCGCCGGCCGGCCCGGACCTCGAACGCCTTCAATCGATTGTTTGCGCGCACGCTATTGATCTTCAAGCAAACCCTCCGCAACCAGCGCTCTGAGTAACATGCGGACACGACGACTCGCATTCCCCGCGATAGGCTGCCAGCGTTCGAGATCCCACGTCGCGATCAGGTGTCCATCGCGATAGACGTGTACGTGGCGAGGCGAATGGTCACCGACCCAGGTCACGAACTGAAACCACCGCGTTTGATCCTCGTCATACTCAAGTGATACCGCAAGCGGTAACACTTGCCATGGCTCAATCGGTCAGAATGCTGCGCTTTCTGGTCGAAGTTGCTTTAAGCACTTCGTGAACCGGCCCGCCGGATTCCTGGCTCGCCGACGCCGTCTTCCCAGGACAGGACTCGGAGTAGTGGCCATTGCCTTGTCCAGCGGTCGATTTTTGCTGCGTAAATGACGGACGTGATTTGGACGCGATTCGCACGAACGATCAATCCGAGTAAGTCGGCCGTACCGAACGGTGCCTCGATCAGTAGTGCGGTGTCGACCCAACGCACGCCAATAGCCGTCGCCGTCGTTGGCCAAGTAGCGATGGCATCCTGGCATGATGTGTACGGGCGAATCTCGTAGCCGAAGCGAGCCGCGTACCACAAGTGGACGCGTGCCTGGTTCTTGACGTCGGAACGAACAGGGAGATCCGATAGGAGTTCGCGAACACGGCTGACATTTTGGCTTTCGGCTGCGGCCGAGAGGTCGGGATCGAAGTAGACGATGTCGTAGTCGTCAATGCCGGCATTGGGCGACCTCGAGTGCGCGACGTTCCAGACAGTTTGCGCAACGCAACCGGCTCCCAGATACCAATTCGGAAGATTCAATGATTCAAGACGTCGCAGAGACTCGCTCACCAACACATTGTGATTGAGCGCCCGCAATAAACTCTCGAAGTCCGTTTGTGTGGTTTGAGGTTCGTGACCCATTGAAAATGCTGCGAACGTGGACGCTGCAAAACGATTAAGCCGTCTAACTGACGTGCCGTCAGAGAGCGACGCGCGATGTGGTTTATGTACCGATCCTGGTCCTCACGACTACTGCGCCCAATACTCGACAGCACGCTTACGCATCGCCGATAAGCTGCAGTCGTGAAGGCGATCGTCAGCACCAGCCTGTTAACTGGCTCGCTCGAGAATCGCGACTTCCTGCTGCAGTCGGTCACCAAGACGGTCTCTTTCGATTTCGAGATCGTAACGTGCTTGGAGGTTCAGCCAGAAGCGCTCCGATGTTCCGAAATAGCGCGCGAGCCTCAATGCAGTGTCTGCTGTGATGGCCCGGTTGCCATGGACGATCTCGTTAATGCGCCGCGGTGGCACGCTGATATCGTGTGCAAGCCGATACTGCGAGAGCTCGAGCGGCCTTAGAAAGTCGGCCAGCAGCACCTCGCCCGGGTGAATCGGGCTCAGCTTCCGTCTTGCCATGATGCCTCAATGGTAATCAACGAGTTCGACGTCGTGAGCATTGCCCTCAGTCCAGCGGAAACAGATACGCCACTGGTCGTTGACGCGGATACTGTAATGACCGGCTCGATCGGCGCGGAGCTTTTCGAGCCGATTTCCAGGTGGCGTGCGCAAGTCATCGAGGGATTCGGCGGAATCAAGGACGACCAGTTTCCGCAGCATCACGCGTTGGAGCACGCTCGGATAAGCTCGAATCCGCTCGCGCGAGAACAAGCGCTCCGTGTCTCGATCAGCGAAGCTCTTGATCACGCTGAATAATAACGGCCCGCGTTACTATTGGCAAGCTAAATCTAGCCAGCTAACGCAATGTTAAGGCAGTCTCTAGAATCGGAAGGGACGTTAGTTCTGCTCGAGCCAGCGCAGGGCGGCATCGACGCCACCTCGCTGGATCGGGACTCCATTCAGCACCAGCCCCGACTCGACGCCGGCCAGTGATGCGATCAGCATGAGATCGTTGAAGTCACCCACGTGTCCAATGCGGAAGACACGGCCCTTCAGCTTTCCGAGTCCGGTTCCCAGTGACATGTTGAACCGATCGTGAACCAGCTTACGGAATCGATCGGCGTCGTGGCCCTGCGGCATGACTACAGTGGTGAGCACGTCGCTCTGCTCATCCGCACGCTCGCATTGGGTGGTCAGGCCCCAGGCCTGCACGGCGCAGCGCGCGGCGCGTCCATAACGAACATGCCGGCAGAACACCTGGTCCAACCCTTCCTCGCTCAGCATCGCCAGCGCTTCCCGCAGTCCGAACAGCAGGTTGGTGGACGGCGTGTACGGGAAATAACCTTCCGCGTTGCGCGCGAGCATCTCGTTCCAATCCCAGTAGGAGCGCGGCAGCCTGGCCTGTCCGGACGCCGCACGCGCTTTCTGGCTGATCGCAAGAAATGCCAGACCCGGTGGCAGCATCAGCCCTTTCTGCGATGCCGCTATCGTCAGGTCGACGCCCCACTCGTCGTGACGATAGTCGATGCAGCCAACGGAGGAGACCGCATCCACCATCAGCAGTGCAGGGTGCTCGGCGCGGTCGATGGCGCGGCGGGCGTCGGCAATGCGGGTCATCGCACCGGTCGAGGTTTCGTTGTGCACGAGCGCCACGGCGCGATAGGTGTGACCGGGATCCGCGCGCAGCCGCTGCTCGATGATGTCGGGGTCGGCCCCACGCCGCCAATCAGTTTCGACTACATCGACCTGCAACCCGAAACGGCGGGCGACCTCGATCCAGTTCACCGCAAACTGGCCGGTCTCGAACATCAGCACACGATCGCCGGGGCTGAGCGTGTTCACGAACGCGGCTTCCCAGCCGCCGGTACCGGATGCGGGATACAGCACGACCGCACCTTTCGTGCGGAACACACCGCGCAGGCCAGCCAGGATCTCGTGCGTGAGCGCGGGAAAGTCAGGGCCGCGATGATCGATCGTGGCGCGACTGATGGCGCGCAGTACGCGATCGGGTACGTTCGATGGACCGGGCAGCTGAAGGAAATGCCAACCCGTGCGGGCTCGGCTCACGTTGATTTCGCCAGGAAGCGGGGAATGGTCGCCCGAGAGAGTATTCGGATGCACGGATTCGTGTCAAGCAACCGGCGCGCTTCATGACACGACCGACGCTGGCTGCATCCGAACTGGAGGCTGCACTCCGCAACGCGCTGGCCGGGGAAGTTCTGTTCGACGGCTATACGCGGCACCTCTATTCGACCGATGCGAGCATGTATGCCATCGAGCCGATCGGCGTGGTGTTTCCGCGCAACGCTGATGACGTTATGGCAACCATCCAGATTGCGGCCCGCCACGACGCGCCCGTGTTGCCGCGCGGCGCGGGTACCGGCCTCTGCGGGCAGACGGTCGGCCACGCCGTCGTGATGGATTTCTCCCGTTACATGCATGAGATCGTAGCGCTCGATGCGCAGTCGCGCACCGCACGCGTGCAGCCCGGCGTGGTGCAGGACGACCTGAACCGCGCGGCGGCAGCGCACGATCTGTTCTTCGCGCCCGATACATCCACCTCGAATCGTGCTACACTGGGCGGCATGATCGGCAACAACTCGTGCGGCGCCCGCTCCGCCCGCTACGGCATGACCATCGACCACGTCGATACGCTGGATGTCGTGCTTTCCGATGGCAGCTGCGCAACGCTGGCGCGCATTTCGACTGAGGATGTGCCACGACTCGCGCGCGGCGACTCACTGGAGGCCCGACTCTATCGTGAGATTCCACAGCTGATCGCTGACAACCTGGAGGTCATTCGCACCGGCTTCCCGCCGCACTGGCGGCGCAGCGGCGGCTATCGGCTGGATCGAATGGCGACTGATGACGGAACCCTCGATCTCTCGCGGCTCGTGATCGGCAGCGAAGGCACACTTGCAGTGGTTTTGGAAGCGACGGTTCGGCTGGTGCCCATACCCCGCGCGGTGGTCGGGCTGGCCGGTCATTTCGATTCCGTCGACGCAGCACTCGCGGCAACCGATGATGCGCTGGAAGCGGATGCCGCGGCCATTGAGCTGATCGACCAGCTGATCCTCGACCTGGCCCGCAGATCGCCGATTCATGCGCAGCGCGCATCGACGTTGACCGGCGATCCCGGCGCCTTGTTATGGCTGGAGTTCTACGGCGATTCCGTGGGCGAGGCCAGGGCGAGTGCGGAGCGGCTGGAGGCGAAGTGGCGCGCACACGGCCACGGTTATGCCCTCGTGCGCGCGGAAACACCGCTCGAGCTGCAACGGTTTCGTGAGCTGCGC
>JBBDWZ010000107.1:0-5757 GCA_040902615.1 Gemmatimonadota bacterium
CGTCTCGATGTCCTGGCTGGTGGTGACTTACTTCCTGTTCACTGTAGGCGAGCTCGCACTCTCGCCGGTCGGTCTCTCCTCCATGACCAAGCTTGCGCCGCCCGGACGCCTCGGTCAGATGATGGGCGTATGGTTCATTGCGGCGGCGCTGGGCAATCTGTTCGCGGGGCTCGTAGCCGGGATGCTCGAGGCCTTACCCGCTGCGCAGCTGTTTCGCAATGTCGCGTTGTTCGCGGGCGCGGTCGGAATCCTGGCGGTGCTCGTGAGCCCGGCAATGAAACGACTGACTGGAGGGATTCGTTAGTCCGAAAAGCGCAACGGTCAGGGATAGGCAGAGGAATACAGTTTAATCGAGTCATGGCGCTCCGATTGCGAATGTGCTAGTCGGAGCGCTTCTCTTTTGGCGTTAAGGAGGTTGACGTGTTAGCGAAAGATCAGATCAAGAGCATCGTCCGCGAGATCGATCGTTCGGCGGATGAGCGGATTCACAACTGCGATGATCAGTTCGATCGCCAGCAACTGTGGGAAGTCGTGCGGCGAGCCTCCCGCGCGATCGAGACCGTGACTGAAATGGAAGCGGCCGACCTGGCGCCCGAGGATCGCAGCCGCCGCGCGCTCTACCTCGTAGCGGAATTGGAAACCGCGCTGGAGGCCGCGCGGCGGGCCAAAGTCGTCGTGGACTGGAGTGCGCATCGCGCACGTGAAGACTCCTGATGAACAAACTCGCGACCTTGAGCCGTTTGATCGACCAGCGTGCGCTGTACTGTCAGTTGATCGTCACCCGGCGCTGTAACCTGTCGTGTGGCTACTGCAACGAGTTCGACAAAATTTCACAGCCCGTGCCGGTGGAGGTGCTGAAACAGCGCATCGATCACCTCACTGCCGAGCTGGGCGTCACCATCATGGACTTCCTGGGTGGCGAGCCGCTGCTTCACCCGCAGATCGCCGAGCTGGTGCGTTACGCCAAATCCAGGGGCTGCTGGACCAACATCATCACGAACGGACTGCTGCTGTCCGCCGAACGCGTGCAGCAGCTCAATGCTGCGGGCCTGGACTCGCTCTGTGTATCGATCGATCGCATCAATCCTACTGCCTTCACCCACAAAGGGATCAAGCCCCTGCGCAAGCGGCTGCGCATGCTGCGCCAAACGGCAAAGTTTCAGATTGAAACCAATACCGTATTGTGCGAGGAAACCGTCGATGAGTTCGAAGCGTTGGTGACGGAGTTGAAACAGCTCGGCTTTCCGGTCCGCTGCGGGATGCGACATTACCAGGGCAAGTACACGCTGAATGAGACGCTACGCGCGAAGTTCGAATGGTTTAACGCAAACTTCCGGCACTGGCGGATTGCGCCCATGCTGGATCTGCACCTCGCCCGTCAGGCCAACCGTCCAGCCAACTGGAAGTGCACCGGCGGTTACAAGTTTCTCTACGTCGATGAATTCGGCATTGTGAAGGCCTGCTCACAGGTCGCGTTGCCGCGCTCCGTGAACGTGCTCGAGATGACGCGGAATCAGCTGCGCGAAAACAACCAGCACAAACCCTGTGAGCGGGATTGCGGCGTGAGCTGCGTGATTCAAACATCACTGGTGACCCAGAAGCCGCTTCGGTACCTGGCCCGCTGCGCTCAACACGTGGTGACCGCGCGGATACGTGCTGCGGTCACGCCGGCACCCACCCCCGCGTTTCCTGCTGCAGAACACGCGGTCTGACGCTCACGCCAACGATTGAATCATGAAACGCATCGCGATTGCAGTCCTGTTCCTTCTGGGAATGGCTGCGGCTGAACCGGCCCGCGCTCAAGTCTCGACGGCCGATAGCGCGGCCGTACTGCTCGGCGTTGCAAACCGTCTGCGTGCGGAAGGCCGGATTTCCCTGGCCAATTCGCTGCTCGATCTCATTCTTCAGCAGTACGCGAGCACGCCTTCCGCCGCCGAAGCGCAGCGGCTGCGGAACGAGCTGCGCGGCGCGCCCGAGGAACCCAGTGGCAAAACCGAGCTGCTGGTTTTCAGCACGACCTATGGACTCGCGCTGGGTGCACTGGTGCCGGCGGCATTCGAAGCCGATGCCCCGGAGATCTACGGACTCGGGCTGATTGTGGGTGGGCCGACCGGATACTTGCTGGGCCGCCAACTGCTGAGAAGCCGGCCAATCAGCTCGGGACAAGCCAACGCGATCTCGTTCGGCACATTCTGGGGCGCGTGGCAAGCGGTCGGCTGGACTCAGGTCCTCGGACATCGACAACGCTGTGACTTCGATTTCTGCTTCGATGATGGCCCGAGTGCGACCGCTCTGCTGCGCGCTGGTCTGCTGGGCAGTGCCGCCGGACTTGCGACCGGCGCTTACCTCGCTCGCAAAGAGATTTCAGCGGGCACGGCCGCGACCGTGAGCTTCGGCGCGCTCTGGGGCACCTGGTACGCCTTTGGACTCGGCATTCTCGCGGACCAGGAAGACGACGGCGAGAGACTGATGACCATCGCGCTGATCGGTGGCGATGTCGGCCTGGTCACCACCGCGTTAATGGCGCCAAAATGGAATCTGAGTCGCAACCGGGCCCGCCTGATCAGCATTAGCGGGGTCGCCGGTTTGCTGGCCGGTGCGGGTGCACTGCTGATCCTCCAGGCGGATGGCAATGAGCAGATCATCATTCCGATGGTGACCAGCGCAGTCGGTCTCGGCCTGGGTGTCGGCTGGACCCGCAATTACGACGAGCGGTCAGGATCGCGTGAGCAACCGCCAGGGGAAGCGCTACTCGACCGTAGTGGCGGCTCATGGCGCTTGGGGATGCCGGAGCTGAGCATTCGTGCGCTGGATGTTAGGGAAGGTGGAAGGCGCCGCTATGAGCCAGGGATTCACGTGCCGCTGCTGAGAGCTCGCTTTTAGAGAATTCGAACGGTCGCGCAAACGGAGCAGTTGGCTCGACTGGCCCTTTACGATTGCATCTTCTTTTTCAGCTCTTCGAGCCGGGCCTGGGCGGCTCGTTCTCGGGCTTCGCGGTCCAGCTTCCGGAAATCGGAATCCTGTTTGTCTCGCTCCGGGCTCCTCGGGACGGGCCCGGTGGCCGCCGGTCGGGTACCGGGATTCGCCACGCCGGGTCCCGAGGCCATCAGGTTCGCTTGATGCTGCGTGACCTGATCCTCCATTCCTTTCAAGTCAGCCTGGCGCATACCAAGTTCGGCAGATAACACTTCCGTTTTCTGGGACAGGATCACCACGCGCTGGTGATGCCGCTCGGCCCATTGAATGGCAATGGTTACCGTCGTCTGGTCGTTGATCGCGGCCGCCATCTCACCGCGCCGGCGGCAGACCTGCTCTTGCTGCTGTTCCTCGGTCAATTCTTCCTGGCAGCGATGCAACTCGATTTGCAGTCGATCCAGCGCCTTTCGGGCAGCGGCAATATCCCGCCGCATGGCACCGATCTCGGCGGGACCCGGCGGCGAGTCATCCTCTGCGAGCTCATTCTGGAAGTTCTCGACTGCCTGCTGCCAGGCCTTTTTCCAATCTTCGAACATCCGCGCAAAGTAGCGATCCAGCGGGCCAGCGTCATGGCTTTTGCACCCCTGGCGGGCCCGAAGCTTGCCTCCAGTTGCCGCCATGCCGAAGACCGCGCCCATAAGGAAGCCCCTGCCGGACATGACCCGGCTGAACGCCGAGGAACAGAAATCCGTCACCCATGGCGAGTTCTGGATCCCTGAGGAAGAGCGCAAGGCGTACAAGCTCGCGTTGCACACGCTGAACCTGGCCGGTGTGCCGTATGTGGTGGCCGGCCTCTACGCGATCCACCATTACACCGGCATCTACCGTGAGACCAAGGATCTCGACCTCTTCGTCGAGCCGGTGCGGTTGATCGAAGCCGCCACCGTACTCAAGGCAGCCGGTTTTCAGGTCAAGCTCGAGAACCCGCACTGGTTGGCGAAGGCGTTGCAGGACGGGCATCAGGTGGATTTGATTTTCGGAATGGGCAACGGTCTCTCGTTCATTGACCAGGACTGGTATCGCTATTCTCGCGCTGCCATCCTGGCCGGCGAGCAGGTGCGGGTGGCGCCGCCGGAGGACCTGCTCTGGCACCGCCTGTTTGTTTCCGAACGGCACCGCTCAGACATGTCCGACGCCGTGCATTTGATCATGTGTCGCGGCTCGGAGCTCGATTGGGCGAGAGTTCTGCAACGCGTGGGCAACCAGTGGCGCCTGCTGCTCGCGCAGATTCACCTGTTCGATTTCGCGTATCCGGGCCACCGTCACAAAGTGCCCCGGCCGATCCGTGATCTGCTACTGCAGCGCGCTCACGATGAGATGGATGATGTCGGCGATCCCAACGCGTGCTACGGAACCCTCATCTCCCGCTTCTCCTTTGCCATCGATGTGAACGAATGGGGCATGCGAGACCTGCGCAAAGAAGCAACGGCGCTTGCCCGCTGCTTACCCATTGTCCAGGAAATCATTGCAAGCGATGTCTGGGATGAATCCACGAGCGAGCCTGAACGAGTCGACTGACGGACGTCAGATCCGCATTGCCGCACTCGGCGATATGCACTTCGATGGGACCAAACCCGGCGCCCTGGTCGAGACCTTTGCCGCGGCCAACCGCGACGCCGATGTCCTGATCCTGTGTGGTGACCTGACTACGCACGGGCGCGCCGACCAGATGCGCGGCTTCGTGGATGAGCTGAGCGGCGTGGAAATCCCCGTCGTTGCCGTGCTCGGAAACCACGATTACGAAGGCGATGAAGTGGAAGCCTGCGTCACGGTGCTCCGCGCCCGCGGCGTGCACGTGCTCGATGGCGACTCAGTCATCATTGAAGGCGTCGGCTTTGCCGGCATCAAGGGATTCTGCGGCGGGTTTGGCCGCGGCGCGCTCGCGCCATTCGGCGAGCCGGAGATCAAACAGTTCGTGCAGGTCGCGCTCGATGAAGCCATCAAGCTGGAAAATGCGCTGCGCAGCCTGCCGGTCGAGCAGCGAGTGGTACTGCTTCATTACTCGCCCATCATCGATACCGTGCTGGGCGAACCCGAAGTGATCTTCCCGTTCCTCGGTTCCTCCCGCTTGCTGCAACCGATCGAAACCATCGGCGCGTCCGTCGTATTTCATGGCCACGCTCATCACGGCTCGCTTGAAGCCTCGACACCCGCCGGCATCCCGGTCTACAACGTCGTCCTGCCGCTGCTGAAGGAAGCCGGCCGCCAATTCGTGTTGTGGAGCGCCGGCGCGCCCGACCGGCGAACCGGCGAATTACGGCAGGTCAGCTAGCAACGACGGGTTTCACGCAGAGGCGCGGAGTTAGCAGAGACCGCAGTGTCTCGCGTTTCCTCTCTGCATTCGCCAAGGCAGGTCTGCATTTTGATTTTCCGCATTTCGGTAGATCCGAGCGTTTGGGCCTCCGAGATCGAAACCCCCAAAAAGTAAGTTTGCGGGGCCAGTGCCTGGAGGAAGCGCGAAGCATAACTGCGTCTCTGCAAACTCCCCGTCTCCGCGTGAAACCTGCTGGATCAGCCGTAGCGCTGCAGGAAACGCATGAGCGACGCTTCCTCCGGATAATACGAGAGCGGTTCTTCGGCTTCGACTTTCTGACGTGATTTCCGGATGTTGGTCATCGTGCGGCCCGCGCGTTCATACTCCTCCAGCACGGCGGGATGGATGTATGCTTTGCGGGCGATTGCCGGCGTATTGCCCAGCTCCATGGCGACCAGCTTGCAGGTGAGCGCGACGTTTCGCTTCGCTTCGGAACTGGTCCTGGCTGGACCGATGTCGGCCAGAAT
>JBBDWZ010000108.1:0-5743 GCA_040902615.1 Gemmatimonadota bacterium
CCCCCCCCCCCCGGCCCCCGCCCGCGAACGAAGTGAGCAACTATGCCGCGCGACAAAATCATACTGGCGTGCACGACGTGTCAGGAGCGCAACTACTTCACGACCAAGAACCGGCGCAAGCATCCGGAACGGGCGGAGTGGAAGAAACATTGCCCGCGCTGCAACAAGCACACGTCTCACAAAGAAACGAAGTAAAGAAGAATGATGAGGCTGAAGACCGAGCCCGGCTCGTCGTCAGCGCTCATCGCTCGTGTCTCGAGCCCTAAGGCGAGATCATGGCTGTTGAGATCGTAAAAAAAACCAGGAACTTCACGGTCGAAGTCAGTGATGAGCTGAAGAAGGTGACCTGGCCGGACTGGCCGCAGCTCAAGAGTGCGACCGGCGTGATCCTCGTGTTCATCTTTGTGGTCTCGCTGATCATTTTTGCGATGGACAAGATCGTAAACCTGGTCATCGGACCGTCTGGCCTGATCCTGAACCTGTTCGGCCGTTGATCATGACCGACAGCGCGCGCTGGTACGCCATTCAGACGTACTCGGGGCATGAGAACAAGGTCAAGAAGCTGATCGATCATCGGATTGCCGAGGAGCCGGGAGCGGAGCCCGAGCAGAAGGAAATCCAGGAAGCGATCGTGCCTACGCAGGATGTGGTCGAGATCAAGAATGGCAAGCGGGTGACGGTCACGCGCCGGCTGTACCCGGGTTACGTGCTGGTGAAGATGCGCGCGAATCAGCGCACGATGCACGTCATCAACAACATCCAGGGCGTCATCAAATTTGTTGGAGCGGGTACCGAGCCGCAGCCGCTGCGGGATGACGAAGTGAACAAGATCCTCGGGCTGGCACCGGTTGAAGAAGAGCTGGAACCGAAGGAAGAAATACCGTTCCGCAATGGTCAGGTGGTGGAGGTCACGGAAGGCCCGTTTACCGATTTCACGGGCACCGTCCAGGAAATCTACCACGACAAGGGCAAGGTCAAGGTGGAAGTCAGCTTGTTCGGCCGTCCCACCTCGGTCGAGTTGGATTACACCCAGTTGAAGGGCTACTAGGCCAATGGCGAAGAAGGTCTCAGGGTTCGTCAAACTCCAGGTTCCCGCAGGTGCGGCCAACCCGGCACCGCCGGTTGGTCCGGCGCTCGGCCAGCACGGCGTGAACATCATGGAGTTCTGCAAGCAGTTCAACGCGCGCACACAGGGTCAGCCCGGCATGATCATCCCGGTAGAAATCACTGTGTTCTCGGATCGCAGCTTCACGTTCATCACCAAGACGCCGCCCGCAGCGATTCTGCTGAAGAAGGCTGCGGGTACCGAACGCGGATCCGCGGTACCCAATCGCGACAAGGTGGCCAAGGTCACGAAGAAGCAGGTGCGGGAGATTGCGGAGCTGAAGATGCCGGACCTGAATGCAGCGAGCGTGGAGTCGGCGATGCGGATGATCGAAGGAACTGCCCGCTCGATGGGCATCACGGTGGTGGACTGATGCCGAAGCACGGAAAGAAATTCCTGAAGGCCGCAACCGCGGTGCCCAAGCGCGAAAACCCGGTCGGCAGTCCTGATGAAGCGGTGAAGCTGGTCAAGGAAAATGCGTTTGCGAAGTTCGACGAAACGGTCGAAGTCGCGGTCCGGCTCGGTGTAGACCCGCGACACGCCGATCAAGTCGTGCGCGGCACCGTAGTACTGCCGCATGGCACCGGCAAATCGGTGCGCGTGCTGGTCGTTGCGCAGGGAGACAAGGCGAAGGAAGCGCAGGATGCCGGCGCCGACTTTGTGGGCATGGAATACATCCAGAAGATCACGGATGGCTGGCTGGATTTCGACGTCGCGGTTGCGACGCCCGATGTGATGGGTCAGTTCGGCAAGCTCGGCCGCGTGCTGGGTCCTCGCGGACTCATGCCGTCACCAAAAGCCGGCACCGTGACCTTCGACATCGGCAAGGCGGTCAAGGAGATCAAGGCCGGTAAGATCGAGTTCCGGGTCGACAAGACCGGTAACCTGCACGCGCCGATTGGACGCGTCAGCTTCGATCAACAGAAGCTTGCGGCCAACCTGGAAGCCTTCATGGACACGGTGGTTCGCGCCAAGCCGTCATCTGCAAAAGGCACCTACATCCGCAGCGTCACGGTGTCGAGCACGATGGGCCCGGGCGTGCGCATCGATCCAAACCTTTATCGGCGGGTGGCTGTTCGATGAACGTCAAAGAGAAAAAACAGGCCGTGGTCGACGAGCTGAGCAGCAAGCTCGGTGGCGCCAAGGCATTTTATCTGGCGGATTTTTCCGGTCTGAACGTCAAGAAGGTTACCGAGCTGCGTAAGCGGTTGCGCAACGCCGGTGTCGAATACCTCGTGGTCAAGAACACGCTGGCCGAGCGCGCACTGGCAACGCTGGATCTGCCGGACATCGCATCCTTCTTCCGTGGTCCGACCGCCGTGGTCATCGGTAACAAGGACCCGGTGCAGGCCGCCAAGGTGCTCTCCGACTTCGCGAAGGAGAACGGCGACAAGCCGTCCATCAAGGCCGGAATCGTCGAGCGCAAAGCGGTCAGTGCGAAAGACATCGATCGGCTGGCCAAGCTGCCGCCGCGCGAGCAATTGCTGGCCGAGCTGGCTGGTGCGCTGCAGGCGCCCCTCTCGCAGATGTTGTTCGTGTTGCAAGCCAAGTTGCAGGAGACGGTGGGTCTCCTGGAAGCATTGAAAGAACAGAAGAGCGCTTAGGATCCGCGATCCGCGATCCTCGATCCGAGTTTACGACCGGCCACTGAGGCCTTTACAAAAAGGGAAGCGACAATGGCAAACAGACAAGAGTTGCTCGACACCATCGGCAACATGACCGTCCTCGAGCTTTCGGAGTTCGTCGAGGAGTTCAAAACCAAGTTCAATGTTACGGCCGTTGTCGCCGCCCCAGCGGCTGGCGGTGGTGGCGCCGCGGTGGCCGCGCCGGTCGAGGAGAAGACCGAGTTCGACGTCATCCTGAAGGAAGCCGGTGCCAAGAAGATCCAGGTCATCAAGGTGGTTCGTGAGCTCACCAGCCTGGGTCTGAAGGAAGCCAAGGATCTGGTCGATAATCCGCCGAAGGCTGTCAAAGAGGGCATCTCGAAGGACGAGGCCAACCAGGTGAAGGCCAAGCTGGAAGAGCAGGGAGCGACCGTAGAGCTGAAGTAGCGGGGCGGGGGCGTGGGCGAGGGCGGGGGAACATGTCCCTCCTCTCGCACGTAACCGTCACCTCCAGCTTACGAATCGCGGATGCTCTCAACGAGCTACAGACAATTCATTTGCCAGACAAACCCCGGCGCCGAGCTCGCTGCGCGGCGCGGGGTGTCTGTGCTTGTACTCGGGCTGGCCGGAGCAAAGGGTCGGGTTTCCCCGCCCACGCCCCCGCCCACGCCCCTTTAAGGAGGACGATTTGGCTACGAACGGGAATGGTTCGAACGGCCACAGCAACGGCAGGGTGCCATCGGTCAGTTTTGCCAAGCTAACAACTGGCATGGACATGCCGAACTTGCTCGATGTTCAGATCCGTGCGTTCCGTCGGCTGTTGCAAACGGCCAATGAGCAGGAAGCGGAAGCGCGCGAGGACATCGGCCTCGAGCGCGTATTCAATGAGGTTTTCCCGATCACGGACGTGAACGACAAGTTCTCGCTCGAGTTCGTTTCGTATACACTGGGTGACCCGAAGTACAGTGTCGAAGAGTGCATCGAGCGGGACATGACATATGCCGCTCCGCTCAAGGCGACCCTGCGCCTGGTCGTGTGGGAGGAGCTCGAGGACAAGGAGCGCCGGCCCAAGGATATCATCGAGAAGGAAGTCTATCTCGGTGATCTGCCGCTGCTGACCGACCTCGGCACCTTCATCATCAACGGCTCGGAGCGCGTGATCGTGAGCCAGCTGCACCGTTCACCGGGCGTGGTCTTCGAGGAGACCATTCACCCGAACGGCAGCAAGCTGTTCAGCTCGCGCATCATTCCGTTCCGCGGCTCCTGGGTCGAGTTCACGGTCGACATCCATGATGTCGTGTTCGTGCACATCGACAAGAAAAAGAAATTCCCGGCCACCGCATTGCTGCGCGCGTTCGGCTACAGCAAAAACGAAGACATCCTGCGCCTGTTCTACTCGACGCGGGATCTCGATTTGTCCGGCGACATCGAAGTCAACAAGCAGCGGCGCGATGTTATCGGCACGCTGCTGGCCGAAGACATCGTCGATCCGGAGAGCGGTGAAGTCATTGCCGAGATCTCCACTGAATTCACCGTCGATGTGTTGAACCGTCTGCGCCGCGCCAACATCGATACGGCCAAGGTCTTCAGCAGCGGCCAAGTGGGCCGCGGCGAAAGCCCGATGCTCAAGAACACGCTGCGCAAGGACCCGACCGAGAACGAGGAAGAAGCGCTCAAGGCGATCTACTCGCTGCTCCGTCCGGGCGAGCCGCCCAACATGGAGACCGCGCGTACTGCACTCGAGCGGATTTTCTTCAGCCCGAAGCGGTACGACCTGGGTCGGGTTGGCCGGTACAAGATCAACAATCGCCTGGGCATCGACCTGCCGATCAGCACTACGGTTCTGACCCAGCAGGATTTCATCGAGATTATCCGTTACCTGATCGAGCTGAATGAAGGCCGCGGCTTCGTCGATGACATCGACCATCTCGGCAACCGCCGTGTGCGCAGTGTCGGCGAGTTGATCGCCAATCAGTTCTCGGTTGGGTTGTCACGCATGGCGCGGCTGGTCAAGGAGCGCATGTCGATCACGACCGACGTCGACAAGATCAACATCGACGATCTCGTGAATGCCCGTACCGTGAGCGCCGTGATCCAGGCGTTCTTCGGCTCGAGCCAGCTCAGCCAGTTCATGGACCAGACCAATCCATTGGCCGAGCTGACCCACAAGCGGCGTTTGTCGGCCCTCGGTCCGGGTGGTCTTACGCGTGAGCGCGCCGGCTTCGAAGTGCGTGACGTGCACTACTCACACTACGGCCGCATGTGCCCGATCGAGACGCCGGAAGGTCCGAACATCGGCCTGATCACATCACTGACCTGCTTTGCCCGCATCAACGATCTCGGCTTCATCGAAACGCCGTATCGCGTGGTGAAGAACAGCAAGGTGACCGGTGAGCTGGTCTGGCTGGATGCAAATGCCGAAGAAGTCTCGACCATCGCACAGGCCAACGCGCGCTTGAACGCGGACGGCACGTTCGAAGATGAATTCGTGCTTTGCCGAGAGCGCGGCGACTTCCCCTTGGTATCGCCGCCCGACATTGACTACATGGACGTGGCACCGGACCAGCTGGTCTCGGTGGCTGCGGCATTGATTCCGTTCCTCGAGCACGACGACGCCAACCGCGCGCTCATGGGATCGAACATGCAGCGCCAGGCCGTACCGCTGCTCTTCCCGCAGGCGCCGCTGGTCGGTACCGGGCTGGAAGAGAAGCTCGCACGTGATTCGGGTGCCGTGATCCTGGCCCGCCGCAGTGGCGTGGTTCAGCGCGTCACCGCCGATGAGATCATCATCGACACCGGCACGGGCAGCGCGCCGAGCGATGAGCCGCTGGCCAAGCTCGCGCAGTTCGACCGGTATCGCTTGAAGAAATACTGGAGAACCAACCAGGACACCGCCATCAACCAGCGGCCGCTGGTGCATCACGCACAGCAGGTTGCTGCGGGTGACATTATCGCAGACGGTGCATCGACGGAGAACGGTGAGCTGGCGCTCGGCCGGAACGTGCTCGTGGCGTTCATGCCGTGGTACGGTCAC
>JBBDWZ010000109.1:0-35983 GCA_040902615.1 Gemmatimonadota bacterium
CGGAGCCCTAGGGGCGTCCCCCCAAACCACCACCTCTGGTGGTGGTAGTTGATTTTGAATTCACAGAATTCGAAAATTCGGAATTGCAGTTGAAGTTGAAGTTCAATTTGAAATTGAAATTGAAATTGAAATTGAATTTTTCGTTCCTCTCCCTCCCTCTCCCTCACCCTTCACAAGCTGCGCGCTTTAACCTCCTCGGACGTCAATCCATACAACGCCGGCGTCGCCACCCCGATCAATCGCAGCATCACGTAGATCTGCCCGCGGTGATGCACTTCATGCTCGATCATACTGCGGAGCCACTTCCAGACCGGAATCGCGGCACCGCCCGGCGTCTCGCAGCGCCGCTGCAGATCGCCCGCAGTCAATGCAGCGAAGATGCGTACGGCTTCCTCGTGGCATCGCCGGTAATACGCGATGACCTCGTCGTATCCATCGGCCAGTTCAGGCCCGTGTCCGGGATAGCGGCTGGGTCTACACTGCGCATTTTCGCCGAACATGAAGCGCTCGGTCGCTGCCAGGTGGCGGACCAGGTCGGCAAAAGGAGAACATGCGAAGAAATTCCGGCCCATCTGCATAATCCATACGCAGAAACCCCCGCAATTGATAAGCTATAAATCGTTGTCGGACCATTGTTTAGCTACATGTCCCAACCTGCCCTTGCCGCGCCCCAGTGGCACGGCGACCGTTCAGCATGATCCGCATTCGACGCATTTACGACGACGTCAACGCCCAAGACAAGGCCGCGATCGCGCAAGCGCAGGAGATCCTGCGGCAGCAGTTCCCTGGCATCAGTGAAGAAACCGTCGAGCGGCTGCCCGAAGAGCTGCGCGATCCGCTTCGTGCACGGTTCCGCACCATCCTTTTCGTGGCCGAAGACATCCGCAACAAGGTGCGTGGCTTTGCCTTGCTGCACCACTTCCCGGATCTGCGCTTCTGTCACCTCGGCTTCATCTCGACCGCCAAGGGCCGCACCGGTGGCGGCATTGGTGGCGCGTTGTATGAGCGCGTCCGTGAAGAGTCCCGCGCGCTGGGTGCGATCGGGTTGTTCTTCGAGTGCCTACCGGACGATCCCGCGCTTTGCCGTGATCCCGACCTGCTCAAAGAGAACGCACGTCGCCTCCGGTTCTACGAGCAGTACGGTGCCTGTCCGATCATCAATACGCGCTACGAGACTCCGCTGCAGCCCGGTGAAGACAGTCCGCCTTACCTGGTTTTCGATGATCTGGGGCAGGAGCATGCACTCAAGGCTGATGAAGCAAGGAAACTCGTGCGCGCGTTGCTCGAGCGGAGTTACGCCGACCTGTGTCCGCCCGATTACGTGCAGATGGTGGTGGAGTCGATTCAGGACGATCCGGTCCAGACCCGGCCGCGCCGCAGCCGCGCCCAGACTGCGCCGGTCAAGATCGCACCGGATGAAAAAAAGATCGTGCTGGTCGTGAGCGCGAGCCACGAAGTGCACCACGTACGTGAAGAAGGCTACGTGGAGGCGCCGGTGCGCATTCCGGCGATCTTGAAGGAATTGAATCGCGTCGAGCTGTTCGAGACCGTGCCAACCAAAGAATTTCCGGAGAGCCACATCACGGCCGTGCACGATGAGGATTTCGTGCGCTACCTGAAACGCGTCTGCATGGAGATCAAACCGGGCGACACCGTCTATCCATACGTGTTCCCGCTGCGCAACATCACGCGGCAGCCCGATGACCTGGCAATTCGCGCCGGCTATTACTGCATCGACACGTTTACACCCCTGCACAGCAACGCCTACGCGGCCGCGCGCGGCGCCGTAAACTGTGCGCTGACCGCCGCGGAAAAAGTGCTCGAGGGCGATTGGCTCGCGTATGCGCTGGTCCGGCCGCCCGGCCATCACGCCGAGCGACGCACATTCGGTGGGTTCTGCTACTTCAACTCGGCGGCGACCGCGGCGCAGTACCTGAGTGGTCACGGCAAGGTCGCGATGCTCGATGTCGATTATCACCACGGCAACGGCCAGCAGGACATCTTCTATCAGCGCGACGACGTCTTCACCGTGTCGATTCACGGTGACCCGCGTTACGCCTATCCCTACTTCACCGGCTTCCCCGAAGAAGAAGGCACCGGTCCTGGCAAAGGCTTCAACGTCAACCTCGCTTTGCCTGAAGCGGTCGAGCCCGAGCAGTACCGCGAGGAGCTGAAACGAGCTCTGCGTCTGCTCGAAGACTTCAAGCCGAGATTCCTGGTCGTCTGCCTTGGCTTCGATACCGCGAAGGGGGATCCAACCGGCACCTGGAGCCTCAACTCCGACGACTTCGAAAAGAACGGGGAACTGATCGGTCGGCTTGGATTGCCAACCTTGATCGTGCAGGAAGGCGGGTATCGCACCCGCTGGCTCGGCAGTAACGCGCGTCGCTTTTTTGTCGGTCTGTGGGCTGGCGCGAACCAGGCCCGCCGAGCGCCTTCACACCAGGTCAAACCAGCCGCCATCGTACCCGCCACAGTCGACCGGCCAGCCGCCTGATCTCCAGCCCCCTGGACGATCCGTGGCCATGGTCGATCTCACGGTTAACCGCGGTTTTTCCCGAGTCGAAGACGGTGTGTGTTGTCGGTCCGGCCTCATCGTATATTTTATACAATTCGTGGGATCTTCGAAAACGTCCCTTTCAGACCTGCCGGAGGACCCCGTAAGGGCACGCCCCAGAATGCGTACCGATCTGTCGGCCCAGGCCAAGGCTGCGACTTCGCAATTGGTGACCGCGGACACGGTCATCAAACGCAAGTCCGTAGTCGATCTCACCGCCGAAGGACTCCGCAAGCGCATCCTTCGTGGCGAATATGCCGAGGGTTCGGCTCTGCGTCAGGATGCGCTTGCGAGTGACCTGGGTGTGAGTCGAATACCGGTGCGTGAGGCATTGCGCCAGCTCGAGGTCGAAGGTTTGGTCACCTTCAGCCCGCATGCTGGCGCCATCGTCTCGACCCTTTCGCTCGATGAGATCGTCGAGTTGTTCGAGCTGCGCGCAATGCTGGAAGCCGACCTCATGCTCAGAGCGGTGCCCAATCTGACCCGCGACGATCTCGATCGCGCCAACTCCATTCTGGAAGCGTACGACGCTGCTTTCGAAACTGGTGAAGTGATCGAATGGGGCGCGTTGAATTGGGAGTTTCATTCCACATTGCTTTCGGCAGCAAACCGGCCTCGAACGCTCAACCTGTTGTCCATGCTGCACAATCAAGGTGACGTCTACACGCGTATGCAGCTCGCACTCACGCACGGTCAATCACGAGCCAGCGTCGAGCACAAGGCAATCGCCTGCGCCGCGGCGGAGGGAAACGCCGTGAGCGCGGCCATGCAGCTGAAGGCGCATGTGGATAGTGCAGGGCGGGCGCTGGTCGACTTTCTGCAGAAACATCGCGCGGGCGACTAGCTTACAGTATCCCATCCACGCTCACGTGAAGCTTCCACGCACGCGAACCGCGCAGTGCATGTGCCAGGTCCACGCGCAGGATACCATCCAGAAAACTGCCGCCCACGCCCACAGACCACAGCGATGCCCGCCGCGAGATGTTGTCTTTACTGCCCGCCCAGCCGAAGTCGGAGAACAGCACCAGACGAGCCGCTGGCAGCGCTGTCCCGATTTCACCGCGAGCACGCCAGAAGGCCGATCCGAGGTCGGCACCGATCTCGTAGCCGCGGATCGAGCGCACGCCGCCCAGGAACCACGAGCTCTGCACCGGCCTGAAATCGAAGGGCGCGGCGGAGTCAGTATCCAGCGTACGACCTAGAGGGAATTGGCTGGTCCCTCCGGCCACTTCGACCGCGCCCGCCAACTTGAAGGGTAATGGCAAGCCCAGCTGAAGCATGAGTGATTCGCGAAGGTAATCGTAAGTGCCGCCCGCGCCCTCGACGAATGCTTCTGTCGCGAAGCGGAAGCCTGCAGGGTTCTGGCCCCATGAACGTCGCAGGGTCAGTGCACCACCGAACTGATGGGCCCTGTTCGCGCGCAGGTTGGCATCGAACAGGTGTGAGTTGTCGAACAGGTTCGGGATGCTGAAGTCAGTCTCGTTACTGACCGGCCGTTGCGTCTCGCCAAACAAACGCAGCGTATACCATTGCGAGTGGGTGTCCGCCGGCCTCGCGACCAGCTCGCCTCCCAGCGTGCGGTAATAGTCGCGTTCGTCGCGGCCGACGAAGAAGGCGCCCAGGCTGGTCGACAACCCACCAAACCCGGATGGTTTGTCCATTACGTCCAGTCGACGATATCCCGCCAATCGGATTTGGGTGTTCAGTGTGCCTCGGGACAGTCCCAGCTCGAGGTTGGGCTCGAGATCCGCGACACCAATTCGACCGGTCACATCGGCACGCATTCGACCGAAATCGAAATCGGACCGGGCTCCAATCGACAGCGCTTCGATCTTGTTGTAGCGCACCAGACCGTTGCCACGCAGACCCCAGGCAAAGGATGCGGCTTTCGCCTGCCAGGGCGGGTTGGCCAGCTTCTTCAGCCGATCCATCAATCTGGCCAGCTCGGGATCGCTGGTGAGCTGGACCTGGTCGCCGTATATCGTTGTCGGCAATGCCGCTGATGTCAGCAGCGCGGCACTATCCTCGACCGTTACATGGTAGAGCTTCGAGCACTCCTCGCGTTCACGGATCCGGCGGGCGCGCGCGGTGTCCCTGGCCAGGGCCTCGGCCCGTTCACGGAGCCGGCGTGCACGCGCCGTGTCTTTGGCCTGAATCTGTTCTTGCTCACGGCGGCGCACGGAATCACGCACTGCGCGCCGCGCCCGTTCCTCCGTGCTGACACTGTCCTCGCCTACGTCGACGCTCACGCTGAACTCGGTGCGGGGGCGGCAGATTCGCTGTACGGAGTCAGGCAGACTCTCGCGCGCTGCTACCATAATCGTCGTGTCGCCGCTGACCTGGTAATCCGTGTACGAGCGCTCGTAGTGAATCGGGGTCTTGACCGGGCCCATCTGGAAGGTGCCTTCGGCGGCAAACAATCGCGGCATCCACCAGCGCAGGTGCACCAGGCTGTATTCGATCGTGATGTAGTGCAGCTCAGCACGCGCCGGCGTGAACGAGACGTTCCTGGTGCCGCCGCTGTCGGTACCGATCCTCAAGAAACCAATCGTCCGCGATTTCACTTCGCGCGGATTGGCCTGCGCGTTGAAATCGATGTCATTGGCCAATCGAAACGTGGTCTGCACCAGAGAGTAGCTGTCGCTGTCGATCCAGAAGGAGCCCGTGATCAAATGGAAATCGCTGCGCCGCGGGTGCACTTTCAGCTCGACCAGCTTGATGGTGCGCTCGCCCAGGTTGACCGACATCGAGTCGCCCGTGCTGAAGCGGTAATGCGCTTCGGCACCCGGACCCAACGGATGTTTTAGCGCGGTAGTGTCTACGCTGAGCAGTGCATCCGTATCCATCGGATCGAAGGCAAGCCGCGGCAGGAAGTTCTCGAGGTCCTTGGGAACGCCCGGCTTGGTCGTGATGATCGGAACCGCCTCGCGAGCGCCCATAGCGGTGATGTTGATGGGTCCGCCGCGCCGCCAGTCGATGCGGCTCGCGGTCTCGCGACGATACAGCAGCCGATCGCGCAGCCGCGTGCGCAATCCTGCGGACATACGTTCCTTGACGACTGCCTGATAGCTGGTGATGGATCGGTCGATTGCGCGGCGTCGCTCGCGGGCGTGTACGTGCAAGTCACGCGCGCGGGCGTCCTGATACACACCGGATGTATCGACCGCCTGCGGAGCCTGCACACCGAACGTGAGCGCGAGTAGCAGCGGTACCATGTCTGATCGTCGATCCGTTGAAGGGCACAAGCATACGACTCAATTGGCTCTGTGGTTCCACTCTTGATCCGTAACGCATGGTCGTGAGCATCACAGTATGCCATCAACGCTCAAGTGAAGCCGCCAGGTGCGGCTGCCGCGTAACGCGTGAGCGAGGTCGACCCGCAGCAGTCCGTCCAGGAAGCTCCCGCCCACGCCGGCTGACCACATGGAAGCCCTTTCCGAAATGTTGTTGCGGTCGCCGGCCCAGCCCAGATCCGAAAAGAGAATGAGCCGCGCGGCTGGGATCGACGTGCCGATCTCGCCGCGAGCACGCCAGAAGGCGGTGCCGATTTCCTGGCCGATCGAATACCCGCGAATCGTGCGTGCGCCGCCCAGGAACCACTGGCTCTGCACGGGGACCATGGTGCCGGTCGTCGTTCCCGCATCCAGCTCGATTGCGCCTGCGAGCTTGAAGGGCAGCGGCATGCCGAGCTGCAGCATCAGCGTCTCACGCGTGATGTCATAGGTGCCGGTCGAGGCCTCCACACCCGCTTCGGTCGCGAAGCGGAAACCGGCTGGATTGCGGCCCCATGCACCGCGCACGGTAAGGCTGCCACCAACCTGGTCGGCGCGATTGGCCAGGCGGTTTGGATCGAAGAAATGGGAGTCATCCAGCAAACGTCTGATGCTGAAATCGGTTTCATTACTCACCGGCCGCTGTTTCTCCGCGAACAGGCGGACCGTGTACCACTGCGCTTGTGTTTCCGACGGCCGCAGCACGAGCTCACCACCCAGCGTGCGGTAATAGTCGCGCTCGTCGCGGCCGTTCAGCACCGCACCGAGACTGCTGGAAAAACCGCCAAAGCCGGAAACCTTGTCCATGGCATCGAGCCGGCGATAACCGGCCAGTCGGATTTGCGATCCGAGCGTCGCGCGGCTGAGACCCAGCTCCACGTTGGGCTCGAGATCGGCAACACCAATGCGCGCAGTTGCGTCCGCGCGGAGCCGGCCGAAGTCGAAATCCGTGCGCGCGCCGACCGACAATGCCTCGACTTTGTTGTACCGGACCAGCCCATTCCCTCGAAGACCCCACGCGAACGAAGGCGCCTTCGCCTGCCACGGCGGCTTCGCCAGCTTCTTGAGCTGGTCCATCAGCTTGGCCAGCTCGGGATCGCTGGTCAGCTCTTCCTTGTCGCCATACACACTGGCCGGCAGCTCCGAAGACGTAAGCAGTGATGCGCTGTCGGCGACGGTTACGTGATAGAGCTTCGAGCACGCATCGGCTTCGCGCATGCGGCGCGCACGCGCGGTGTCCTTCGCCATAATCGAATCGATGGCCACGCGGCGGGCCGAATCGCGTGCGGCTTCACGCTGCCGCCGCCGCTCGATCTCTTCCTGCGACGGCTTGTCGTCACCCACGCTCACGCTCACGTTCATTGACGTGTTCGGACGGCAGGGCTTCTTCCGTTCCGACTCGGGTAGACTGTCACGCGCGATCAGTGAAACCGTCGTATCACCGCCTACTTGATAATCCGTGTACGATCGCTCGTAATGGATCGGCGTGCGGATCGGCCCCATCTGGAACATGCCTTCCGCAGCGAACAGCCGCGGCATCCACCAGTGCAGGTGCACCAGGCTGTATTCGATCGTGATGTATTGCAGTTCGGCGCGGATCGGCTTCATGAAGCCGGGAATCTTGCGCGCATCCTGCCGCTCTTCTTCGTCCTCTGCATCTTCTTCGAGATTGAAATCCTTGGCCAGCTGGAACGTCGTCTGGACCAGCGAATACGTATCACTGTCGATCCAGAACGAGCCACTGATCAAATGAAAGTCGCGCCGCCGCGGCAGCACCTGCAGCTCGACCAGCTTGATAGTGCGCTCACCAAGTGCAATTCGAGTTGAATCGCCCGTTCTGAATCGATAATGCGCTTCCGCACCGGCGCTGAACGGATGCCTCAGTGAGGTCGTGTCCACGCTCAGCAGTGCATCGGGATCCATCGGGTCGAAAGCCAGACGCGGCAGAAAGTTCGCAAGGTCCTTAGGCACCGATGCCTTGGCCGTTGCAACTGGCACCACCTCACGCGCACCCAGAACCGTAATGTTGATCGGCCCGCCCCGTCGCCAATCGATGCGGCTGGCCGTTTCCCGTCGATAGAACAACCGGTCGCGCAGACGCGTGCGCAACCCGACCGAGATGCGTTCCTTCGCCGTGGTCTGGTAACTCGTGATCGACCGGTCGACTGCACGATGACGCTCGCGAGCCCGCACATGCAAGTCACGCGCACGAGCATCGCGGTATACGTCTGTAGTATCAATCGGTTGAGGTGCCTGAGCCGTGAAGGCGAGGGCGAGAAACAGTGCGATCATTCTTTGCTTCGCAATCCATTAGAGCTATAAACCATACGCGCGCGGCTAACGCATGGTTGCACTGATGGCGCGAATGGACTGAGGGGCAGCGCCTTACGAGGCAATTTTTGCCTTTAATCGGGCGACCCAGAGTCCACTGTTGATGTCAGTAACGAAGATGACGCCTTTGTGAGGCTGGGCGCCCCACGCCATGGGCAGGTTAGGCCGGTAGCCTTTGGGGTCCCCGGTCCAGACCGAGCCGATTTCCCGGCCCTGCGCCAGCAGGTCGCCGCGCAGATCACCACTCACATCCAGCGCGCGCAATCCTGCCTCATACGCGCCGATGTAGAGCACGTCATCCTGCACCCAGACGTTGTGGGCACCGCCCGCGACGAAGTAGTCGGCTACCTTGCGTGGCCGCTGTAGATCGCTGACGTCAAGCACATGCACCTGACCCATGGTCTCGATTCGGCCTTTACTCGACAAATCGAATTCACCGGGGAAAACTTCATCGCCGACAAAAAGATAATTCTTGTATCGGAACACGGTGTGCGTGCCGGCAATACGATCGGCCGGGTAAAGGTCGGCCACGTTGTACGTGTACTGGCTGATCAGCTGCGGGTTGGTCGGGCTGCCGCCTTTGACGCCATTGCCCACGTCGAGAATCACGATGCCATGACGCCAGTAGGCGAGGTAGGCGATGCCATCGACCACCTGAAGGTCGTGCAGCATCCGGCCGACCGTACCGCCAATCTCATCGCCGGCAGCCGTCTTCATGCCTGTAACGCCCACCACACCCGGTACCTGCCAGCGCGCCACCTCGCGCGGGCTCTTCGGATTCGCGAAGTCGATCACGCGCATCGAGCCGGTGGCATCATCGGTCAGGTATACGTGCTGCTTGTCGATGTACACGCTGTGCACACCGCCCGACACAGTTGTCGTGTATTCGGAGAGCACCTTGGGATGCAGCGGACTCGTCAAGTCCAGAAACACGATGCCGTTTCGCCGCGATGATGCCCCCTCGCGCGTAATCACGCCGATCTTGCCGTCCGGTGTGGTCTGTACGTCGTTGATGGTGCGTGCGTCCACCGTGATCGAGTCCACCAGGACGGGTACGGCCGGGTCTCGGATGTCGAAGGTGTAGACCCGGTCAGCAATGGTCGATACATAAAGCACATCGCCGATCGCCCAGTGCTCCGCGACTTCCAGCTCGCTGAAAATCCGGCTGCTCACCTTCTCCAACGTGCGCGCGTGCGTGCGCTGCGTCACCGCGATGGTGGCATTGCTCGACACGTTGCCGACCGCCGCGCTCACTACGTACGACCCAGGCTTCTGAGCCACAAACGCACCATCCGCGTAGACATCGGCGCCGGCGCCGCCCGCACTCCAACGGACCGGTACGTTGCTGATCGGTTGACCGTTCGCATCGAATGCAGCCGCACTGAACTGCACGACATCACCGGTCCGCGCCGACGCGCCGCCCGTCACCTCGATGCGGGCCACACGATTCGGTATGACCGAGACCGCGAGCTGTGATCGCGCGGAGCCAGACGAAGCCGATATGGTTGCACTCCCCGCGGTACGCCCCTGAACCACACCTGCCGCATCGACCGTGGCAACCCGCTCGTCGCTCGAGCGAAACGCCACGCGGGCATCACGCAGGTTCTCGCCATCGCTGTTGCGCACGACTGCGGTGATAGGCAGGAGACCGCCGACCACGACGTTGGGTCGCGCCGCCTCGAGCTGCACGGCTGCCGGCGGCTTTGGATTCACGGTCAGCGTGGCCCGCGCTACCTGTCCGCCGTACATCGCCAGGACCTGGACTTCACCCTGGCGCACGGGAACGATACGCCCGTCCGGCATCGCCCACGCAACGTCGAACGGCGCCGCGCTGTATATCACACGCGCCGTGTCGATCGTAACGCCACCTGCGCTCTTGACCACTGCACGGAAGCGCACCGTGTCTCCAACCGTTGCATTGGCCTGCTGCGGCGCGATCGTGATCGTCTGGCCCCACGCAATAACCGGCATCGCGAGAAGGGCCAGGGGCAATGTCATTCGCATAGGGTGATCCAATCCGCTGGTTGTCGTGAACAACGTACTAGCAAGAATCGGCACGTAAAATCGGCACGTAAAATCGGCACGTAAAATCGGCACGTAAAATCGGCACGTAAAATCCGATGCATCCGCATGGGAACATCGCGACACAATCAGATCATTCAAGGCCGCAGTTCAGTGCCGCAGTGCTGTGCCGCAGTCCCGTGCCGCCGTCCCGTGCCGCCGTCCTGTGCCGCCGTCCTGTGCCGCAGTCCCGTGCCGCCGTCCCGTGCCGCCGTCCCGTGCCGCCGTCCCGCGCCGCCGTCCGGCAGGCTGTGTTTAGCGAGCAGCGGCCGGTCGCTCACCAACCACCGCGATCCAGTCGCCGCGCGGACTGACCGCGATCCGGCTCAGGCGGATACCTTGGCCCGCGTAATCGGCAACTTCACGCCAACTGCCTCCATTGATCGGCGTCCACTCGAGCACTTTTGAGCCACTGGTTGCCAGCAAAGCACTGCGCGGCGTCCAGGCGTGGTATTCACCACCGGCGGGCAGCCTCGCGATCGGCCGGACCGCGCGGGTAGGGCCATGCACGCGCTGCACCCACATTGTGCTGTCCGGTGCGCGCTGGACGAAGCTGGCGCCGGCGTAGCGCGGGACTTTTTGTATCGCCCGGCCAATGTTGGCAGCCAGCGAATCAGCACGGCCAGTCCGCACATCCCCGATCCGCAGTGTTGCGGGTGATCCGAGCACGAACAAAACGAGTGAGTTGCCATCCATCCAGGCCTGGTAGCCAATCGGCCGGACGGTGGGCAGCAACACGCGCGGGTTGCTGCCGTTGTCATTGAAGCGCCAGAGTCGCTGGGTAGAATCAGCCTCGACCCGGATCACCGAGAAGCCACCTATTGGAGTAGGGGTCGGTGAGTACTCGCTTTCTGGTGTTTGCGTGACTTGCGTGCTTTTGTTCGACCGCAAGTCGTAGCGAAAGATGTCGGTCTGTGTGTTGCCGATCCGCGCGGTATAGAGGATCGAGCGGCCATCGCTCGAGAAATGCGGCTGATTATCGTAACCGGCGCGGTTCGTGACGTTGCGAAGGGCGCCGAGTGCCACCCAGCCATCGCGCATGCGAAGCGGAGCAATGTAGATGTCGGTGTCCGGTACCGGCGTTTGGGCGGTGAGCCCAACCGCAGTCAGCATGGTGCAGGCGAACGACGTGAAGATTCGACGCATGGTTTCTCCCGGAACGGGCCGGTCTGACAATCTAGGCGGCCGGGCTTGTAGGACCAGACGCTGCGGGTAGATTCCGCCCCCATGGAGCCGTGGCAGCGGTACCTGGAAGAATTGAGACAACGCGCGGCACGCATCCCTGACGACGCGTTCGGCCGCGGCGAGCTCATGGCCGTAGCCGCACACGATGCTTACCAAAAAACCACGAATGATCTCACCGCTCAGGGTTGGGACGAAGTCAGCGCGCTCACGGTCACGCGCATGTTCGGACAGACTGTAAAGGACTGGATCGCTGCCGGCGCTGACGATTGGAGCACCCTCGAGTCCGAACTGCGCCGCGGCTACGCCGCCTGGAACGGCGGACGCCGGGAGACTTGATTGGAGCTGGTCATTGTTGGTTCCGGTACGGCCGCCCCGGATGCAACCCGCGTCGGCTCCGGCTATTTCCTGCGGGTCGGACCGAGCCGGGTGTTGCTCGATTGCGGCCCCGGCGTCGTGCACCACCTGGCTCGATTCGAGCTGCCCTGGCCTGAGCTGACGCATCTCTGCCTGTCACACTTTCACACCGATCACGTCGGCGATGTAGCCGCTCTGATTTTCGCGCTCAAGTACGGGCAAGCCGAGCCGCGGTCGCAAACGCTGGTCGTCTACGGTCCAACCGGCACAAAAAAATTCTTCCGCAAACTGGCGGCAGCCTTCGGCGATTACATCAACAACCCGGGCTTCACCATCGACATCGTCGAGTTGAAGCCCGGTAAGCGCGTGCCGCTGAACGATGTTGCGCATATCTCTTCCGCGCCCACACCGCACACCGCCGCATCGGTCGCCTATCGCATTGATGGGCCGCGCTCATCGTTCGGCTATACGGGCGATACCGACCACCACGTCGATGTCGGTTCATTCCTGCAGGCTCTGGATCTGCTGGTCACCGAATGTTCGCTTCCCGACGAGCTCGCGATGGCTGGCCACATGACGCCGTCACGGGTCGCGGCGCTCGCGCGCGTCGCGCTGCCCAAACGCATCCTGATCACGCACATGTATCCCCAGGTACCGCGCGACCAGGTCATTGATCTGGTCAGGAAGGCGGGTTGGGAAGGTGAGGTCCTGCTGGCCGACGACGGACTTCGCCTCGCGATCTGACGCTTTCGCTATTCGGTCACCCCCTCGAGTTCCAGCTCAATGCCGATGTCCGTGCGCCAGGTCGTGCTTGTGATTCTCGTAATGCTGACGCAACAGGTCTTTGCCGTAATCGTTGCCGTTGGGCGTACGCATGACCGAGTGCACATGCTCACGGGTGGGAGGGCTCCCGCGGCCTCCCAACGCCACCGGCGATTGATGGTCGAACTCGATCAGAATCACCGGACTCTGAACTCGATAGTAGAACACGCTCTCCGGACTCGTACCGCCAATCCACGCGAAGTAGGTATGGTCGAGGTGCTTCTCGACTTCGCTCATCCGCACACGAGCATGACCATCGGCCACGTTGCCGACGTACTCGCGTATCACGTCCAGCAACAGCTTGCGTTGCACGGCCGTGAATTCAGACGCGCGAATTCCCGCGTAGTCGAGCACCAGGTTGTCACGGAACGCCTGCGCCAGCGAATTGTTGCGCGTCTTTGCCGAGTCGATCACGGCAACTCGGCGCTGCGCCGGCGTCAATGCAGACATCAGCTCGTAGCCACGCCGCTCCTCATTCTTAAGAACAGTGGTCCCCGTATACTTGCCGGTCTTCGCGCTGACCGGTTCGGAACCCATAAAGGTGGGCGTCATGACCACCTGGTCGCCGAGCACGAAATAGTTGATGATCAAGTGGTGTCCATCCAGCTGCCAGCCCCACGGTTCCTTTTCCGATGGCTCGCCCATGACCGTGAGGTTATACAGGCCCTCGCCGTACTCCTCGAAGTTGTTCATCAGCTCGGCCAGGTGACCGTTCAAACGCATGATGTTGGTAGCCGTCTCCAGGCCCTTCGCGCTCAATGATGCGCGCAGCAACCCGAATGCCGCCTGCTTTTGCGATTCACTGATTTCCTTGAAGCTCACGCCTTGCCGCGCGTAGCGATGCACGTTGTTCCACTTGCGCCACTCCGCGTCATCCACGGGAAACGAGGTGCGCGCCTTTTGTTCGCCCGTGAGCGATGCGAGGAACCGGTCGGCAGCGGTGCGCACGGGCGCAGTTGAAACGCCGGTCGCGCTGATCGGAAAGAGATTCGGCAAGACAGTGCCATGGGTGGTCACCCCCTTGAACGGCTCCGCCAACGGATCCTGCTGCTGCACACCCACGCCCAGACCAACGGCCGTCGCAAGCAGGAGCCCCGCAAACGCCGTCAGGGTCAGTACACGACTCAGTTTCGAACCTTGGAACGCGATAGCCATTGCGGTCTCCGGGCTGCTTTGGGAGGGTGCGGATAACCTCATACTATGCCCGCTCCGTCCACGAGCAAGACGACCCGACCCGCGACCTTGATCCTTGATCCCTGATCCCTGATCCGCGATCCGCGATCCGCGTCCCGTCCCTAATTGAGCTTTGGTTCAAACAGTGTTAGCTTCAGTGTAATCCCGGCCGGCCGCCGACACGGCGACCGGCCTTTGTTTGGACAGATTCCCAGGTTTCATGACGTTTTCAGACCTCATTACAGAGCCTCGCCTTCTCACAGCAATTACAGAGCTCGGCTGGCACATTCCCACACCCATCCAAGGCAAAGCAATCCCGGCAGTGAAGGAAGGCCGTGATCTGCTAGGCATTGCTCAGACCGGCACCGGCAAGACCGGCGCGTTCATGTTGCCGGCGCTCGAGCGGCAGATCGACAAAGAAGGCCTGCGCACGCTCGTGCTTTGTCCCACCCGGGAGCTGGCGCAGCAGGTAGCAGCCGATGCCCGGGCGATGGCCAGGCACACCGAGTTGTGGGTTGGTGAAATCGTGGGCGGCATGCCCATGCGTCCGCAGATCCGCGACCTCAAGGCGGGCTTTGACGTAATCGTCGCGACACCGGGCCGCCTGAACGACCACATCGAGCGCGGCAACGTCGATCTCTCGCAGGTCGAAGTTTTGGTTCTCGACGAAGCGGACCGCATGCTCGACATGGGCTTCCGCCCGCAGATCGAAGCAGTGCTCAAACGTCTGCCAGCCAAACGACAGAGCTTGCTGTTTTCGGCCACCATGCCCAACGGCGTTCACGCGCTGGCTCTGCGGATTCTCAAAGACCCGGTGTGGGTCGAGGCAGCCAAGCAGTCCACCGTCGCCGACCGTGTGGAGCAGACGCTGTATTCGGTGCGCAAAGAGAAGAAGGCTGATCTGCTGGTCGAGCTGCTGCAGCAGACGCATTGGGAACAGGTGTTGGTGTTCACGGCCAGAAAGGTCGGCGCCGACGCGCTCTCGAATCGCTTGAAGGCCGCCGGCATCAAGACCGAAGTAATGCATGGCGACAAGGACATGACCCAGCGGCGCCGTGCACTCGATGCCTTCACCGAAAAACAGATCCAGGTGCTGGTCGCAACCGACGTTGCCCAGCGCGGTCTGGACATTGAAGGCATCAGCCACGTCGTCAATTACGATGTACCGCAACAAGCCGAAGACTACGTGCACCGCATTGGCCGCACCGCGCGTGCGGGTGCCAGCGGGACCGCGGTCACCTTCATGTCCGCCCACGAGATCACCCAGGTGCGCGACATCGAACGTCAGTTGGGCTCCGAGCTTCCTCGCATTTCGCTGCCCGGTTACGACTACGACAGCAACTTCCTCGAGGCATCGCGCCCGGCTCAAACCGCCGCCAAAGTCAGCCGCAGCGGCGGACGCATGGGCACCCGGTCGGTCGAACAACTCTCTCCCGAACAGCTCAGAGAATTGCTCAAAGTCGGTTAACAGAAGCAGAAACAGAAGCAGGTACAGTGACGGCGGGTCAGAAGCAGAATCAGAGACAGGGCCAGAAGCAGAAGCAGACCAGAGTCCGAAGCAGAGACAAAAGCTAATTCTGCATTCTGATCCAAATAGTCTGACTCTCCACTGTATCTGTATCTGTTTCTGTTTCTGTTTCTGAATCTGCTTCCGTCTCTGACTCTGCTTCTGGCCCGCCGTCACTGTACCTGCTTCGGTCTCTGTCTCTGCTTCTGATTCTGTCTCTGTCGCTGTCTCTGATTCTGACCCGCCGTCACTGTACCTGCTTCGGTCTCTGGTTCTGATGTGCTAACGGCGGTGATCGTCTTTGAACATGATGTTGTAAGCGAGGAAGAGTCCGCCTAACGCCGCGGTGAGAAACAAAAGCATGGCAATCCCCGGATAGCCCAAAATCCGGAAGCGCGTCTCGACGCGCATCAGCAGCGCCGCTCCGATGATCAACGCTGCCAGCACCAGCCCCAGTGTGATTCGGTTGGCAATCTTCTGCATACCCTCCATCAGCTTTACCTCATCGAACGCATCCACCTTTAGGGACAGTTGATTTTCCGCCACGCGGTCGAGCACGCGGTTCACGCGGCCCGGCATGGTCTGCACGAATTCGTTGAGCTCGAGCACGGTCGAGAACAGGTTACTCGGCGATACCGACTTCATGAGCCGGTGCCGCATGACTTCAGATGCGTTACGCCGGATCACATCATTGGGATTGAAATCGGGCGCGAGGGTGCGCGCCACCTGATCCAGGTTTAGCAGAGTCTTCCCGAGCAGGGTGAGCTCGGCTGGCAGCCGTATTCCGGTCGTGCCGGCCGCGCGCGTAATCTCCATGACCACTCGGCCGGTATCGATCTGCTCGACGGTTGTGTTCTGATGCTGCGCGACCAGCTGGCTCACCTCGCGGATATAGGCCTTTTCGTTGAAATCGTCGAGCGGCTCGCCCATGCGGAGCGCTACCTCGGCAGCTTCCTCTCCTTTTCCGTCCGCGATCGCGAGCAACAGCTTGAGCAGGTTTTCCTGCATGACCGGCGCGATGCGGCCGATCATGCCGACATCGATCAGGGCCAGGCGATCGTCATCGGTGAGGAAGACGTTGCCCGGGTGCGGATCTGCGTGGAAGACGCCGTCCACCAGGATCTGCTTCATGTAGGCGCGGAACAGGGAGTTGCCCAGGGCAGCGCCGTCCATCTCCATGCGACGAAGCGGGCTCACTTCAGTAATCTTGATCCCGCGGACATAATCCATGGTCAGCACCCGAGATGTCGTGTAGTCCGGAATCGACCTCGGTACCACGATCTGCTCGAACTCACGCAGGTTGTGCGCGAGTATGGCCAGGTGCTGGGCTTCCTGCTGATAGTCGAGCTCGCGCAGCAGCGATTTGCGGAATTGATCCAGCATTCCACAGAAGTCGTAGCGCCGCCCAGCCTCGGTGTGTTTATCCAGGAACTCAGCGATGTCATCGAGCGCTTCCAGATCGCACAACACCTGCTCTCGTATTCCCGGACGCTGCACCTTCACCGCGACCCTGCGCCCATCGCGCAGCGTGGCCCGATGCACCTGGCCCAGAGACGCGGCTGCGAGCGGCTTTGGATCGAATGCCAGAAACGCCTTGGACAGTCGCACACCCAACTCGGTGGCAACGATTTCCTCGACGTCGGCGAACGGGAACGCCTCGACATCATCCTGCAGCCGAGTCAGCGATGCGATAAACGGCGGCGGCAACAGGTCCGAGCGCGTGGACAGCAGTTGACCGAGCTTGATGTACGTAGGCCCCATGGTCTCCAGATCGGCGGCGAACTCCAGGGCCTGATCAGTAGGCGCAACTGCGACGCCGGCGCCGTTCGCAGCGGGGGTCTCCTCGAGCAGGGTCTCCTCGAGACCCGCACTCTTGACCAGGTCGGAACGGCCGTATTTCACGAACAGCCGTGCGATCTTGCCGTAGCGAGACAAATGCTTGGGGTTCAATGATATCGACATAGCGGCCGGGACTAGTGCAAGGCCGATACCGCCCTCCGTGTGCAAACCCTCCCGAGGCAGCCGTCCTTTCTGGTAACACATCTCAGGAGAGGGCGTATGCGTTCCGTTTTGCTTGCTGCCGTGGCAGCAGTGGTTCTGACAGTGCCGGCCCAGGGACAGGGCTGGATCGACCCGGTTCGGCCTGCACCCGATTGGGGCGTGGTCAAGCTGCGATCGGCGGTCAGCGTACAGGTGACCGGGCGGATCGCTCGCGTTGAAGTCGAAGAATGGTTTCAGAACCGCAGCGCTCAACCCATGGGCGAAAGCGACTACCTCTATCCGCTGCCCGGTGAAGCGGTGTTCAGCAACTTCTCACTTTTCCAGGGCGACCAGGAACTGCGTGGCGAGACCATGGATGCCGCCCGCGCCCGCGCCATCTACGAAGAAATCGTACGATCGAAAAAGGACCCCGCGCTGATCGAGCTGGCCGGACATGGCCTGGTGCGCGCCCGCGTGTTCCCGATAGCACGCGGTGAGACCCGCAAGATCACGCTGCGCTACACGCAGGTCCTGGCTCGTGCGGGCGATGCGCTCCAGTTCCGCTATGCCGCCGGCAGCCGTAACGGGCAGTTCGCAGTGCGGCGGCCGATCAATGTGGCGGGTGAGCAGCCCGCACGACTGCCCGACTCAGCTCCGCTCAACTTCACACTCACCGCCCATAACGGACGCGAGTTCCGCGATGCCTTTTCACCAACGCATGAAGTGCGTAACACGCGCGATGAAGGTCGCCTGGTCGTACGGCCGTTGCGCGATCTGAGCGGTGATTTTGCCCTCTTCCTGCCCCTCTCGAATACCGCGGTCGGCATTACCGTAGCCAGCCACCGACCGTCGGGTGAGGATGGCTACTTCATGCTCACGCTTTCGCCCGGTGAAATCCGCGAATCGTCGGTGCCGCGCGATATCACGGCAGTCATCGACGTCTCGGGCTCCATGTCGGGCGAAAAGATGAACCAGGGACGCAATGCTCTGCGTCAACTCCTGGCCACACTCAACTCGCGCGATCGGTTCCGGCTGATTGCCTTCAGCAACGGCGTGCGAAGCTACCGGCCGGAATGGACCCAGGCTTCCGCCAGCGAGCTCGAGCGCGCCCGCGAGTGGATCGCCGATCTGCGTGCCGAAGGCGGCACCAACATCTCCGGCGCACTCGATGAAGCGTTCCGCGCCACCACACCGGACGAACGGCTCGGCATCGTGCTCTTCATCACCGACGGTCTCCCTTCAGTCGGCGAGCAGAATCCGGAACGCATTGCGCAGCGGGTCGAACGCGACCGCGGTCGCACCCGTGTGTTCGCGTTTGGCGTCGGTTACGACGTCAATACGCACCTGCTCGATCGGCTCAGCGCGGCGGCGCGCGGCAGCACGCAGTACGTTCAGCCCAGTGAAAACGTCGAACATGCGATCGCATCGCTGGCGGCCAAGATCCGCCACCCGGTGCTGGCCGACCTGCGCTTCAGCACCGGCGCACTGCGCGTGACCGAGGTCTATCCGCGCGACCTGCCTGACCTGTTTGCCGGTGAAGAGCTGGTCCTGTTCGGACGATACCAGTCGGAGCGCGCCCTCGAAGGCGACGTCGTGCTCACGGGCAGACGCGGCGGCCGCGAGGAACGCTTCACGACGCACGCCAGCTTTGCTGCTCACGAAAATGGCAACGACTTCATTCCGCGGCTCTGGGCGTCACGCAAGATTACCGCGCTCACGCAGCAGATCCGGCTCGAGGGTAACGACCCGCGCGTGATCGAGCAGATCCGGGAGCTCGCCTTGCGTCACGGGCTGCTGTCCGAGTACACGTCTTACCTCGTGCAGGAACCGACTGTAGTCGTCGCCCAGATGCGCAGAGAAGCAATGCGAGTTGGAGGTGGTCGTGGTGCCGCAGCCGGAAACGTCCAGGCCGCGTCGGCACCTCCGGCGTCGCCACCCCTCGCAACCACGGGCCAGGCCGCGGTCGAGCAATCACAGCGCATGCAGAAGAGCCGCGATGTGAAGAGCCAGGCAGCACTCGACGTCGCGCAGAAGGAGATGGCCCTTCAGCTGCAGGAATTGGTAGTAACAGGCCAGTCCGCCGCCAATGGCCGGCCGGCGCAGGCAGCCACCCAGACAATTGCCGGGCGTCATTTCCAGCAGAGCGGCGCGGTCTGGACCGACCTGCAGCACGCGAAGACCCAGCGGGTCGTGAGCATTGAGCCATTCAGCAAGGCATACTTCGCTGTGCTGGCGCGGCTGCCCGAGCTGGAGAACTATTGGAAGCAGCTGGATGAGGTCCTGGTTGCGGGCAAGCGTGTGAGCGTGCAGATCAGCAAAGGCGGCGCGAGCACCATGAGCACGGCTGAGCTCACGCAGCTGGTCACCGAGTTCCGGAGCAATTGACGGAGACCCGTGAGCGTCGACTGGGCTGACGTGTATCGCGAGATGTACCAGGACGTGGTCCGCTTCCTGTACCGCAAGGTATGGGATGCGGACCGCGCGCAGGAGCTCGCCCAGGAGACGTTCGTGCGCTGCCTGAAGCAGCAGCCGGACCACGCACGCGCGCTGGTCTTCACGGTGGCGGCCAACCTCGCCCGTGATGAATCTCGCAGTGTATTGCGTCGCAAAAAGCACCTGACCCTGATCAAGGTCGAGAGTGCGCAGCAACACGTACCAACACCGGCCGAACACACCGAACAAGCCGGCATGCAGGAAGCAGTGGAACGCGCACTGTCAGAATTGGGTGAACGTGACCGCGAGGTGCTCTTACTCTGGGATGCCGGTTTGTCGTATCAGGAGATTGCGGCGCAGACCGGACTGGCAGTCGGTGCGATCGGAACTACACTCGCTCGCGCGCGCCGCAAGCTGGTAGAAGCGCACGAGCAGCTGGAAGGACGTAGAAATGTCGCACATTGATGAAGGACAGCTGCACGCATTGCTCGACGATGCGCTGGAGCCTGGCGCGGCCGATACGGTTCGCCAGCATGCCGCAGTGTGCGCGGAATGCGCGGTACGCCTCGAGCAGGAACGCGGTATACGCGCTCGCGCCATCGCCATCCTTGATCTGGCTCGGCCACGAAACGCCAGCATACCGCCGTTCGAGACCGTGCTTCAGCGCGCCGCGCAGCCGTCACCGGAGCGCTTCCGTTTACCCGGTCCCACTCGCCTGGCCTGGGCCGCCACCGTCATTCTCGCGCTCGGAATCGGCTGGCTCGGCCGTGACTTTGCTCCACGCGGCGACGCAAGCGATGCCTTAGAATCGACGCAGTTGGCCGAGCCGGTGACGGACGCCTCAGCACCAGCACCGGTGGTGCCGCCGCCGCCTCCTCCGCCACTGGAAGCCGCACAGGAAATGCGGGCCGCAACCGGTGCCGTTGGCGGCGCAGCCGCGCCTGACACTAATGAAGAATCGTTGCGCCGGGATCGCGCGCCCGCTGCCGCGAGTGCGGCCACGGATCAGATGTTCAAGACTATCGTGCAAAACGCACAGGCGAATTCACTCGCGGTCGCGCGGCGCTCACAGCTGGGCCGCGATAGTGCCCTCCAGCTGCAGGAATTGGTGGTAACCGGCCAGCAGCAAACCGCGCGTGGAGCCGCCCAACAGCAAGGCTCGCGCGGAGGTGGCCGCGGCGGCACGGGTGCGGTTGCCGCTGCACCACCCCCACAGGCGTCGCTACCCGCACCTGTGCCCTGGGAGTTCATGGACCTCGCCCAGGCCGAGCAGCGCATCGGCCGGACCGTGCTGGTTATCCCCGGACTGGCAGTGGACAGTGTTGGCTTGATTCAGATGCAGGGCGCCTATCGCGTCCGCCTGATTCAGCGCATCCCCGGCGATGGCGTTCTCGAGATCGAGCAGAGTCCCGCGCCCCCGCGGCAGGAACGCGAACTCATGCGCGAAGAAGCACAGCCGTTGACCTCGAAAGCCGATCCGGCGGGTTTCTTCACCGTGACGGTGCCGAGGCAGGATGTGTTGCTGACCGGCCGGGCACGACTGCAGGCCGATTCGATTCGAGCCCTGCTGAACCGGGCTCGGTAATGTTAAGAGGAGTGGTTTGAAAGCGGGTCGCATTCTGCTGGAGCGGATCGGTAATGCCGGTTACGGGTTGGGCTGAAAGCGGGTAATGCGGAACGACATCTCATCATCGATCGCGCGCTCGATGAAATCGATATTTACGTGCCGCGGGAAGCTGTACTGCGGGTCGAAGTCGATATCGATCTCATCGGCATCGTTGGCAACCGCCCGTTCGAGCTCGGCGAAAAGTCCATCGATCGTGATCACCCACATCGAGTAGTAGGGTTCGTCGATCTCGACCTTGCGCGGGCCCAGGTTCTCCACGGACACAACCGAATCGCCTCGGACCTGGATACGCAGCGTATCACCGGCGGGACCACCACAGAAACAACTGCGGACATAATCGAAAGAGTAGTCGCTAATGCCGAGACGGGCCCAGGCTCGTCGCCGTTCCGCGATATCATCCGCCGGACCGGACTCGAACACGCCACACGCAGTCAGCGCAGCAGCGAGAATCACGGCGGGCGCGCGCAGCCTCATTTCAACCGGTTCAGCCCCGATGCCTGCATGACCTGCTCATCGTCTCCTACCGAAAGATCCTGGTCTATCATCATGTTGATCGGGTAAAACAATGTGCGGTCGTACACGATACGCACCACATCGGCGTCATCATCCAACGCTTTGCCGATCATATTGAATAGATCGTCGATCGTGGGCATGCGATCACTTGCGCGCGCGGCGCCGGTCGCGACGTCGGTAGCACCGGTCACCTTGCCATCCTCGACCACGACCAGAGCCGGCCGTTGCCACTCCGGCGGGCACTCGCAGGTCCGCGAGTACGCGTAGCTATAGTCGGCTATGCCCAGCCGCTTCCAGCCGGCCAGCGCATTCGCCAGCTGTTCTTCCTCGTCACTCGCCGGCTCGAAGATGCCGCAGCCTCCCACCAGAACGAGGCTGATCAGGAACAATGCCTTCATGCTTCTCCAGACTGGGGGGTGCCACGGGTGGTTGCAGTACCATTCACAACGCGCAAACCTGGGCCCATGGTGACAACCGCCCCAACCGCGTGCAATTCCAACGCATATTCAACGGGCAGGCAACGCGGAAATATGACAGAATGTTGCATCTCTGGGACGAATTACCAGGCGTCTATTCCTTTTTGTCCAGCTCGAGCGACGCAGAATTGATGCAATAGCGCAGGCCGGTCGGCGTCGGGCCATCGTCAAAAAGATGGCCGAGGTGAGCGCCGCACCGTGAGCACACGACTTCGGTTCTCTGCATGAAGTGGCTGTTGTCGCCCTCGGTGCTCACCGCGTCCGGCCTCGCCGGTTGGAAGTAGCTCGGCCAGCCTGTGCCCGACTCGAATTTGGCGTCGGAACTGAACAGCTCGTTGCCACAGCAGACGCACCGGTACATCCCTTTCGCCTTCTCGTTCCAGTACTCACCCGTAAACGCGCGCTCGGTCCCTTTTTCCCGCGTGATGTGGTACTGCTCAGGTGTCAGCTTGTCCCGCCAGTCGGCGTCCGCCTTCTCATCGTTGGCCATGGCTCCGTCTTTATCGGGTTGGGGTCGCCAGCTTCTCTTCCAGACGCTCCCGTATGGCTGGCCATTCTCCCGGGAGGATGCTGAAATAAACACTGTCACGCAGCCGGCCGTTCCATACCACCATGTGATGGCGCAGAACGCCCTCCTCGACCGCGCCGATCCCGCGCAGCGCCCGCCGGGACTGCTGGTTCAGCACGTCCGTTTTGAACTCCACGCGTATGCAGCCCAACACGTCGAAGGCATGGGCCAGCATCAGGTATTTCGCTTCGACGTTGGCACCGCTCCGCTGCCACGCCGGCGTCAGCCAGGTCCAGCCGATTTCCGCGCGCCGATTCGCCAGATCGATGTTCGCAAAGCGGGTGCTGCCGATCAACTCGCCGGTGGACGCAGATCGCGTCACGAACGGCAGGGCAGTGCCCTCCGCCTGCGATTGCAGCGCTGCCTCGACATAGGTTCGCATCTCGGATTCGCTACCGATCCGATTCGTGGTCCAGGCCCAGAGCGGTTCGTGGCACCCGGCCGCGGTCAGCGCGCGCACATGTTCGATGGCCAGTGGCTCCAGCCGCACGATCCGGCCGGTCAGAATTACCGGCTCGAACCGCATCGGCTCCCTCTCCAGAATCAGCGTTGACGCCATGCTCGCGCTCATCAGATCAACCTATGCGGCCTGCATCTGGCCCGCATCGGTACGGGTGCGGCGTTGGCCTCCGCCGAAAATGACGGTCTTGACAACTAATTTTGTCGGCACATCTTCTCCCTCCTAATGATCCAGTCCAAAGTCATCACCGAGTGGGAGGCTGCGGCCGCGCTATTGGATCCAATCCGACGGCAGGTGCTGGAACGACTGATCGAGCCTGATTCTGCGGCTGGGGTGGCGCGGGCACTCGGGCTTCCACGCCAAAAGGTCGCTTATCATGTCCGGGAACTCGAGCGGTTTGGCCTGATCGAGGCGCTGGAGGAACGCCGCCGCGGCAACTGCGTCGAGCGGGTGGTCCGGGCTATTGCGCGCCGCTTCGTTATATCGCCGGAAGTATTGGGCGGCCTCGGCCTGTCCGAAGCCGATGCAATGGACAAGCTCTCCAGTGACTACCTGGTGGCGGTCGCGGCGCAGACGGTGCGGGACGTGAGCGGGTTACGCGAACGGGCGCTTGCCGCGCGGCAACAATTGCCGACCTTGACCCTGCAACTCGATTTGCGCTTCGGTTCGGCCAAGTCGCGGGCGTCCTTTGCCAGCGAATTGGCCGAGTTTTTAGCTGCTTCCGTTCGGCGCTATCACGAGCCTGACGCGACGGCCGGCCGAACCTATCGATTCAACGTTACCGGCTACCCGGCTCCGCCCGCGCAGCCCATGACACCATCGGGAGGATGAAGATGAGCGAGAGAAAGATCGATCTGACGATCGAAGTCGATGCTCCGGTGGAAGCAGTGTGGCGTGCGTTGACGGATGGTGAGGAGCTGTCACGCTGGTTCGCGCCGGCCGCGCGCGTGAACCCAGGCAAAGGCGGCACCGTCTGGCTGTCCTGGGGTGCCGGTGTGGAAGGCGAAGGCCGAATCGAGGTGTGGGAGCCAAATCGCGCGTTGCGAGTGAGCGAGGGCGCTTCCTTCATCGACTACCTGATCGAGCAGCGTGGGAGTGCCGTCGTGCTGCGCATCGTGCACTCGGGCTTCGGAGAAGACTCATCGTTTGATGATCAGTACGAGTCCACGCTTGGCGGGTGGAGCTACTTCATGTTCAACCTCAAGCACTACCTCGAGCGCCATGCCGGTCAACCACGCCACATGATTTCGGTGCGTCGTAAGATGAGCAACACGCGCGAGGACGCCTGGCCCGAGCTGCTGCATCGTCTCGAGCTCAAGCCCCAAACGGCACAGCCCGGTGGCAACTATGCGATGAGGCTCGGCGATCTTTACAGCGGAAAGGTCATCTCGATTCGGCCAGCGCGCAGTTTTGTCGGAACCGTAAAGGAGCTGAATGATGGACTTCTGTTCATCGAGCTCGAGGCAGGCAACAAGGGTTGGCACTGCGGCGTGTGGTTGTCGGTGTATGGAGCCCAGCCGAATGTCGAGGCATTGGAACGTGAGCTCAGCGCGGTTCTGATCAGCTCAACAGTTCCCCACGAAGCACCGTGACGGCGCGTCCGCCGAGCAGGACTCGCTGGTCGCGCAGTTCGACGCGCACCACGCCACCTCGTTTCGAAGCCTGATACGCGCTCAATTGGTTCTTCCCGAGCTTGGTGCCCCAGTACGGTCCGAGCGCGCAGTGTGCGGAGCCGGTCACCGGATCCTCGTTCACGCCAGCGGCGGGTGCAAAAAAACGCGAGATGAAATCGAACTGCGGATCATCGGACGGCGCGGTGACGATGACGCCGCGGCAGCGCACGTGTTCGAGCGCGCTGAAATTGGGGCGCAACGACCGCACCTGGGCGGCATCGCCGACTTCGACCAGGTAATCGAAGACATTACGCTGGATCGCGAGCGGGCTGTGAATGCCGAGGCCTTCGAGCAATCCATCCGGTGGCGACGCGGGCTCGGAGTTCTTGGCCGGAAAATCGAGCGTGATCCACTCACCTGATCGGGTCGCGCTCAACCGGCCGCTGCGAGTATCGAATTCCGCGATTTCACCACCAGCAATGTGCCCTTCTTCCCACAGTACGTGTGCACTGGCCAGCGTGGCGTGGCCGCACAAATCGACTTCGGTCACCGGCGTGAACCAGCGCAACCGGAAAACTCCATTCTCGCGGTGCAGGAACGCGGTCTCGGAGAGATTCATCTCCAGCGCAACGTTCTGCATCCAGGCATCGGTGCGCTCGTCCTCCAGAACGCATACGGCCGCCGGATTGCCGCCGAAAATGCGGTCGGTGAAGGCATCCACCTGCACGATGCGCTGCTTCATTTCGCCTTGCGGCACTGGTCCTCGTATTCGGAGCGAAGGAGGGCGTATTTCTCGAGGTCTTCGAACTGATCCCATTTGCGCACGTGCTCCCGCAGGACCCCTTCGTGTCGCATGCCGAGCTTCTGCATGATGCGGCCGGAGGCCGGATTGCGGGAAAAGTGCGACGCATGGATGCGGTGGAGACCGAGCTGCCGGAAGCCGTAGGCGATGACGGCGTCGGCTGCTTCGGTACAGAAGCCCAGCCGCCAATACTGCAAACCAATCCAGTAGCCGAGCTCGCCGCGCTGGTGACCAGGCTGCACGCGCAACCCGATGGCACCAATCAGCTGGTCCGTTTCACGAATGACAATCGCGAAGTTGACCAGCGCCCCCGCGCGGTAAAGCTGGTTGTGGGTGAGGATCCACGCTTCGGCCACGCCCTCGCGGTACGGATGCGGAATGTTGAGTGTTGTGTCGGCCACTTCGAACCTACCCGCCAGCTGCTGCACAGTCGGCGCATCCTTCTGATCGAAAGGCCGCAGAACCAGGCGCCGCGTCTCGAGCGTGGGCTGCTCGAGCGCCGGATCCGGCCGCGCGAACTTCTGGCTGACACTCACGTTGGCTGGTCCGGCGGAGTCGCTTGAGTTCGGCGTGACTGCACGATCAGCCCGATCAACACCGCAGCCATGCCCGCTACTGTAAAGACAGCCTGGTATGCGCGACCGGGGGTCGTGTCGCCGGCGGCAATCAGCAACAGTCCGGCGATGAAAACGAAATAGCCCCACACTCCGCCCAGGCGGCTCTCACGATCACGCAGTTGCAGCACAACCGGAAAGAGCACAATCAGAGCCGTACATATCATGAAGAACGCGATGCCACCCATGCCGGAAGATACCCGTGCGTATAGCACCCGCAATCGGGTGGTGGTTCATCGAGTGCCGGCCGGATCGCGGCCGCCGAGGTATTCGCGCCTGAATTGATCGTTGGCGCGGGCCTGTGCTACGGACCCCAGCAGGTGAGTCGTGCCACCCGTCATCCAGACGACTTCGTCCGCAACCTCGAACAGGGCATTCACTTCGTGGCCAGTAACCAGGATCGCGGTTCCGTTGTCCCGCAGCGTGTGCAACGCTCGCGCGATCCGCTCGCCGTCGATCGGGGCCATGCCCTGGAACGGCTCGTCCGCCAGAAGACACAATGGCTGCTTCAGCATGCACAACGCGATATCAGTGAGCCGGCGCTCACCGCCTGACAACTGGGTGCCGAAACTGGACAGTAAATGACCGAGCGCCAGATCGTGAAGGATCTGCTGCATGCGTGGATCGTTCACTGGGACACGTGACATCGACAGGTTCTGTTCCAATGTCAGATACCGGGAGGGCAAGCCTCGCTCGGGGATGTAGAACAATCCCCGGCGCGCGAGTAAATGGAGTTGTGGCCGAAGGTACATGCGCTGATTGAAATGTACGGTGCCGAAATCCGATCGCACCGTGCCGACGATGAGCTTCAGCAGCGTCGACTTGCCGCACCCGTTCCGACCCATCAACAACGTGATGCGGCCGGGGTGCACGTGCACGGTGGCGGCTGTAAGCACTTTCCGCTCGCCGAATTGGCGCGCCATGCTTTCTGCCCTGAGGATTGGTTGCACTACCGGCCTGCCATTGTGAGGAGTACAAGCGCCTCGCCGATCGCTGGCAGAATCACAGCCCGCAGTGCTACCTGTGTCCGCGAATAACCAAAATTGGCCAGCAGGAGATCTTCACCCGCCGTCCTCGCATCGAAGAGCAGTAATCCCACCGTCGCAGGGATCATCGACATGGATGTGCCGGGTGACGCGAGGGCGCCGGTGACGTCGATGGCCGAAGCTCCCCCGCCCGAAACGATCCCGAGCACGACCACCAGGAGCAAAAGTCGCAGCCCGATCCAGAAACCGAGGCTGCGACGAAGGACAACGTAGAAGTATGTCGGGGGCAATCAGTTATCGCTGAGGTCGAGCGCGTCCCGCGCCTTTTCTAATTCCTCCGCGGGGACCAGCAGGCGAACGCCCTGAATCACGGTGCCGGAAAAGCCCGCTCCAAACAACCCGGGCGCAGGACTATTGGTCAGAACGTGCAGACCGGCATCACGCACGCGCGCTGCGGCAAACTCGGCTTCCGGCACTGACGGGTACTCCGAGAGCAAAACCCAGTTCTTCATCGACTCGACTCCGGGGTACGGCGCGTTGCTGGGGAACGGACTTTACGAATGCAACGCGCCATGTACAACTCAACCTCGATCATCGTTCCTCCTTCAATTATGAAGGGCCCCTGACTGCGGGGCCCTCCATGCGCAAGTGAGGCGGGATTTCTTGGTAGGAACAGCACCAGGCAAGCCTGCTGCTGCGCGTCTGATTATGAACGCTTCGTGCCATTGTGCGCATTCCGCTAAGTCTTTCCATTTCCATGCTTTACAATGAGTGACAAGGATCATTACAGGCTCCGCGTTCGCAGCCGTGGGACTCCCCGTTGCAGAAGCGGGACACCCGCGCGCTAGTTTGCACGCCACCTGAAATGGAGTTGAAATCGTGGCCGCGATTCTGGTGACGGGCGCAGCGAAGGGCATCGGCGAGGCATGCGTGCTCCGGCTGGCACGTGCAGGTCACCACGTCTTTGCCGGCGTGCGCACCGCGGCGGATGGTGAATCACTTCGGGCCCGGGTTGTAGGACGTATCGTTCCCGTCCTCCTCGACGTGACCAACCAGGCGCAGATCACGGCGGCAGCAGCCACCCTCGAAGCGGATCTGGGATCGAGTGGGTTGGATGGCGTGGTGAACAACGCGGGCATCGCCGTCGCGGGTCCGCTCGAGTTCCTGCCCCTGGATGCGCTCCGTCAGCAGCTCGAGGTGAACGTGATCGGGCAAATTGCGATTACCCAGGCTGTACTCCCGCTCATCCGACGTGCTCGCGGCCGCATCGTCAACATCGGATCGGTGTCCGGACGAAGCGCATTACCGATGACCGGCGCGTACGCAGCATCCAAGTTTGCACTGGAAGCCTTGACCGACGCCTTGCGCGTTGAGCTGCGCACCTGGGGAATCCAGGTCGCGATCGTCGAGCCGGGTGTCATCGCAACACCGATCTGGGAAACCTCGATTGCCGCCTCCCAAAAGCTGGGCGCGACGATGCCGGCTAAAGCTCTCGAGTATTATGGTCGCATTATCGAAGGTGCGATGAAGCGGGTGCTGGAAAGCGCGGCTCGTGGTCTGCCGCCCGATCGCGTGGCGGAAGTCGTCGAGCACGCGCTGTTCGCCAGGAAACCGCGGACGCGTTATGTCGTTGGGAAGGATGCGCGCGTACGGCTTTTACTCGAGCGGCTGCCGGACCGCGGGCGCGACGCGCTCATAGCGCGCACCATGGAGCGCCTCTGAGGGTCGGGCATCGGTACGGCTTGCGATTCGCCGCGGCCAAAGCGACGGCTGCCTGGTTACGGTCTTTTGAGCTGGGTGATGTCCAGGCGCCAGAGTCCGTTCCACATGTCCGAAGCGTAGAGCGCGTTCCCGGATATCGCCACGCCCCAGATCGAAACCGGTATGCCGCGGTCATTGAGGCCGATTGCGCGCTCACGTTTCATGAGCCCAAGGTCGCAGCGGCCGTCCGGCGCCTTTTCCGCGGCTGCACAGTTCTCCAGATCACCGCGGATGTCCAACGCGCGGACGCCGCCGACGTAAAACGCTGCGTACAGAATGCCGCTTGCTTCATCCAACGCAAAATTGTGTGCGCCCGCGCCTGCCACGCGGAAAAACCCGACTTCTCGCGGTGCAGTGAAATTGCTGACATCAACGACGTGGATGTCACCAGTGTAGTTGGGAGACGCAGGTGTTTCCTCGCCAATGAACGCGTAACGCTTCGAGCCGGTTTTTGGATCGTGAAACCAGTTTACGTTATGCACCTTGCCATTGACGGTGACAATGTTACCCATGACAACCGGATCACTCGGTGTACCGCCGCGCCCGCCGCCGCCAACATCGAAAATGCGTAGACCCTGTTCCCACAACGCTGCGAACAGAATACCGTCGCGGATGGCGACATCATGAATGAATGGGCCGCCCATTGGGGCGGTGTAAACCTGCACCGGATTCACGGGGTCGGTTAGGTCCACGATGATGAGCCGTGAGGGCGACCCTCCGCCCTGGTTCACCGAGAGAAACGCGTAATGCCGGTTGTTGATGCGGCCGAGTTTGACGGTGTGGACGCCAGTACTCGTCAAGGTCGTACTATAGCGGGACAGCAATGTTGGTTTTGCCGGGTTAGCCGGATTGCGATCGTAGATCGAAATCCCGCGATTCAATGTCCCGCCCTCGATTGACAGCACGAGCAGAGCGTTGTCATGAGACAATTGCACGTCACTCACCGTACCTGCGCCCGGAATGATGACCGAATCCGCAAGCACGGGCGTGCCGCCTGATGCATTCCAGATCTTCAGCGCATTCCCGGGGGTGTTGCCGCTGGCAGTGCCTCGAATGTTCCAAGTGCCCGTGTACACCCAATCACCCGCGACTGCAACCTCCGAGGTATACCGCTCAGGCACGCCGCCATTTCCAAGCACGGCCAACTGTATCGCGGGCCCCGGATCCGGACCCCGGTCATCACCGTCATCGGTCGGGCTGTCCTTGCAGGCCAAAACCAGCAACGCGGCCGTCATCGCCGCGAAATTTCTCCAAGTCATGCTGATCCTCATCGAAGGTGCCTCATCATTGCGCGGCCACGCCGTAGCGGCCCATGCGCGTGTGCGGCTTACCGGCAGTGAGCCGGACACCCAGTGAAACGCTCCACAACTTGTCCGAGCCCATCAGATCCTCCGGAGCAAAGAACGCCGGTTGCTCCGTCGGATTGCCCCATTGCCGCCCCACCTCTAACAGGGGCGTTGCACGCAGCGCAGCCAGATCGATCGTTCGTGACACATTCACCGTAGCGATCACCCAGCGCGTCATGCCCCAGTTCCGTTCATCCGCGTGCGGCCAGGGCGAACGGAAGATTCCGTCGACCCGTTCTTCCTCCGGCCTGATCGTCCGTTCCAGACGTGCACCTGCTCGCCAATTGCCGCGCCGCACCGACCCCTCCACCAACACGGACGGCAGGACGATCACCTCGGTGCCATCGCTCAGTTCGCCGGTGCGGGCCCACTCGCCCATCAGATAGTGGCCACCGTTCCCGTTCGAGCGCTCGAGCCGCACCGACACACTGAGCTTTCGCTGATCCAGGGCGCTGCCTTCCGGCTGCTCCGGCGATTCGACCAGTGCATGACTGGCTTGCAACTCGAGTCCAGCCATCGGGTACGCCGTCAATCGCACGGACCAGGAATCGCCAAACCGATCCAGTTGGCCAAGACTCTTCGGGGTCACCGGTTCATCGCCGTTGAACAGTCCGCCCTCTATTAGAAACGCGCCGCCCCGCACTGCCCCTACGGCCACCAGTCTTTCCAGCACCTGAGCCAGATGGTGGTTGGCCGGAAACTTCACGAAAGGCCGCGACATCGGGTCATCAGTCCCGAACGGAGCGAACCCCTTTCCCGCGGAAACCGACCAATTCGCCCCAGCGAGTGAACCACGCAGTGAGGCCATCGCCTCGTGCACGTAGGTATGCGGGTGCCGCCGGTCGACATAGCCCTCGCCCCAGGTGCCCGCGTTGAGCTCACCCCGATCGAGGGTCAGGCCTTCGAAGTTGAACGTGGCCATTAGCATCGCCGGTCCGGCGCTGGCGTGCAGGAACAGATTCGGTTGGGTGAGATAGCCTTCGGTAAGGGAGCGCCCGGCCACGGCTGGCGTGGCATGGGTCAACAGGCCGATCGCTTGGGCGCCCCAGGACCACGACAACCGAGAATCGCCCGCATGCTGGTGATCCTGACCGCCAGCTCGACGGGGCAGTCCCACCAGAATCGCTCCAACAGCGACCCAACTGACCCACTGAAACATTGACCACTGACCCTGTCTCGGTTTACAAAACGGGCTCTTAGTACACGGTCCCTGCACCTCCGGTCCAGCTTCGGGTGATTTCGGGCAGGATCCGGTAACCCCATGGCACAAAAGCGGGTAACGCGGTTATCTTTGGTAGCCGGCTCCCCGGTATACCCGCCCGGCATCACCATCAAGTAGTCCTATATATGAGTGAACGTCCCATGCACGATGTCGAGCAGGGACTGTCCCGCCGGATCCGACCGGTCGCGGACGGTAACCGCAGGTCCATCCTGGTACGTTGGCGTCTGATTGCACCAGCAGTTTTGCTGCTGCTGGCTGCCGTCGTTTTGCCATTGCCCGTATCGCCCAAGGTACCCGCCGCGACCGTTACCTACTCTCAATTGCTGAGCATGCTGGCTGCCGGCCATGTTGCGGGCATTACGATCGAGCCAGGCACCGCAGTCCACGGCCGCTGGACCACCAGTAGTGCGGCCGGCAATCACTTCACCACAGCATATCCGATCGACCAGGTCGATGCGTTGGTCGCCCGAGCAGAATCTGCCGGCGCAACGGTCGAGCTGCGTGATCCCGATGCCGCCAGTTCGGCCGGCTGGATGGTAATAAGTCTGCAAATCCTGCTGGTCAGCGGGCTGGCCATCGCTCTTTTTTACGGGCTTCGCGCCCAGGGAATTTTCGGCAGCAGTGTCGGTCAGCGCGCGGGCAACTCCGGCACGTCGTTCGACGATGTGGCAGGGACCCAGGGTGCCGCCGACGAGTTGCACGAGCTGGTCGAATTTCTGAAGCACCCGGCGGTTTTCGCACGGATGGGCGCGACCGTTCCCAAGGGCGTTTTGCTGATTGGACCACCGGGCACCGGCAAGACGCTGCTGGCCCGCGCGGTCGCTGGCGAGGCGGGCGTTCCGTTTTTCTTCCTGTCAGGTTCGGAAGTCACCGGTTTCATCGTCGGCATGGGTGCACATCGCATCCGTTCGTTGTTCAAGCGCGCACGCAAAAAGGGTGGCGTCATTTTCATCGATGAAATCGATGCCTTGGGTGGCACGCGTGGTCAGAACCGCTCGCACAACGAAGACGATCGTACGCTCAATCAGCTGCTGGTCGAGATGGACGGCTTCTCGCCGACCCACGGCGTCGTCGTGATTGCCGCAACCAACCGCGCCGATGATTTGGACAACGCGCTACGCCGTCCGGGCCGTTTCGATCGCACCGTGACGGTTGGCCTGCCGACCGTAGATGGCCGTAATGCGATTCTGCGCTTGCATGCAGAACGCAAACGCATACCGCTCGACGCCGACGTCGATCTGCAGCGCATGGCGCGGCTGACACCGGGTTACAGCGGTGCCGAGCTGGCCGGTCTGCTCAACGAAGCGGCGATCGCTGCCGTGCGTGAGAAGAGCACCGTGGTCGCCTGGCGCCATTTCGAAATTGCCCGCGACCGCATGTTGCTGGGCAAGGAGCGCGTCGGTTTCCGTGCCCGCGATACCGAATGGAATACCGTCGCGTATCACGAAGCCGGTCACGCTCTGGCCGGTGTGATTGGCTGCCCGGATGACGGCCTGCACAAGGTCACGATCCAGCCGCGTGGTCAGGCGATGGGTGTCGCGTTCTTCTCACCCGATGACGATCGCCATCTGCACTCGCGCCGCTATCTCGAGGGCCAGATCATCAAGGGTTTGGGCGGCCGCGTCGCCGAAGAAATCGTATTCGGCCACGACCACATCACAGGCGGTGCCGAAAGCGATCTCGTGCATGTCAACCGCGTCGCGCGCCGCATGATCTATCGCCTGGGTATGGGCGGCGCCAACGGTTTGCTGGTGCATGATGAAAGCGCGCCGCTCTCCGGCGATGCACAGTCTCGAATGGATGCGGAAGTGCAGGCATTGCTCGAGCGTCTCTACGTCAGAACACGTGATATCCTTGCCGCGCATCGTGAAGCGCTCGACGCGCTGGCCGCTGCACTGCTCGATCGCGAGACCATCGACGGCGAAGAAGCAATGAAGATCCTCGCCGAGCACGGCGTTCACTTCGAAATCCCGGCCAGCACCCGCTAGCGGCAGCGCATCACTCCACAAATCCGTCCGAACATTTGAAAAAAGCCGGTGAGCTGGAGAGGGAACGCCCTCTCCATTGCGCCGCATTAGCCTATTCAAACCTGACCAGTCCGGTGTACAACCTGATCCGGGTCACGCGCATCCAAGCAGTGCCCAGTACCGGTTCATAGGAGGATGTTGTGAAGTTCTTGTCTTACTCACGCTTCGCGGGGCTGCTGTTGCCCGTGGCGTGTTTTGCCTGCACACCCGCACAGAATCAACCAAGTGGTTTTCCCAGCCCCTCAGCGTCTGATCCGACCACACCAGCCATTTCCGAAGCAGACCTGCGCATTCGCGTTTACCTGATCGCCGATGATTCGATGGGTGGAAGGCCGACCGGTTCCGTTGGCCACATCAAAGTCACGGAATACATCGGCGGTGAACTGAAGCGTTTCGGTCTGCAACCTGCTGGTGACAACGGCACCTACTTCCAGAATGTGCCGTTTGTCCGGCGTCGGACGGATACGCAGCTCAACGTCGATGGTGCAGCGCTCCAGATCGGGCAGGATTACAACGTGCTGCTGGCCGGCGTGATTTACCCTGCGATTCAGGACGCGCAGGTGATCTACGGCGGCGTGGCCGCGGATTCGGCGACCTGGATCAGCGCGGAGCAGGCGCGCGGCAAGTTCGTGATTCTTTCACAAACGCCGGGTCGATATCAGGTCACGACACAGCAGACCAATCACCCGCGCTTCCGTGAGGCGGTTGCGGTTGCACATACGAATTACGCCGGAGTCTGGCCACAGCTCGAGCCCTACCTGCGGCCGGGTCCGATGCTCAAGCCTGCCGACGCGCCGCCCGTAACCCAAACCCGGCCCGCTACCCTTTTCCTTTCCGATCCGGTTGCGGAACGCCTGCTCGGCGTGGCACTGGCGCAGGCTACCGCAGGCACCATCGGCAAGAACGTCACCGGTCGCGTTGCCTTTACCGAGGAGCAACTCATCGCGCGCAACGTGGTGGCTGTTCTGCCGGGGAGCGATGCAATGTTGCGTGGGCAATACGTCGCGGTCAGCGCTCACCTCGACCACGATCCGATTGCGCCACGCGCAGTCGATCACGACTCGTTGCGCACATTCAACACCGCCGCGCGCAAACTGCAGCTCGACCTCGGACGCGATCCGACACCGCAGGACTTGGCTGCCATCAAGGTCAACGTCGATAGCTTGAGACGGCTGCGCCCGGCTCGTCGTGACAGCATCCTGAACGGCGCGGATGATGACGCCTCCGGCACGAGCGCAGTTCTCGAAATTGCCGAAGCCTTGGCGGCCAGTCGAAACAAGCCCAAACGGTCGACCCTGTTTGTTTGGCATGTTGCCGAGGAGCTTGGCCTGGTTGGTGCCCGCTATTTCACGGACAATCCAACCGTTCCGCGCGATTCGATTATCGCCGATCTCAACATCGACATGATCGGACGTGGTGGTCCGGGTGAGGAACCGGCCGGCGGGCCGGATTATTTGCAGCTGATCGGTTGGCGCAAACTCTCCACCGAGCTCGGTGACCTGACCGAGACCGTGAATCGCGAGCGCAGGCAGCCGTTCAAGTTCGACCTCAGCTACGACACACCCGGACATCCCGAGCAGTATTACTGCCGCAGTGATCATTACATGTACGCTCGCTACGGCATCCCAGTCGTATTCTTTTCGACCGGCAGCCACGGTGACTATCACCAGGTTACGGATGAGCCGCAGTACATCGACTACAGCAAACTGATGAATGTGACCCAGCTGATTCACGACATTGCACTTCGAGTCGCGAATCTCGAACATCGCGTGGTCGTCGATAAGCCGAAGCCCGATCCCAGGGCTCAATGCCGTCAGTAATCAGTACAAATGAGAAGCCCCGGCTCGAGAGAGTCGGAGCTTGTTTTCGAGCACAAACGGCCGGGAGTTCGGGTTTTTCGGGAGTTCGATCTTGAACGCTCTTGATCAAGTTGGTGAGCATCGCTGCGATGCGGTCACATAACTCCAGCGCACGTTGCACATCGCGATTACCTGGCATTTCTGCACCCAGCACGGTCAGCACCACATCACACTCGTGGATCGAGCCCAGCGCAATGCGATAGTGCTCGAGCTTCTTGCCTGGCGAAAAATGCCCGTACCCTTCGCCAAGGTTGAACAACACGGACGATGATGCTCCACGCAAGTGCCTCACATCCTCCGCCAGCCCACGCGGTGCCGCCCGCGCAATTTTCCCCACGAGCCCCCGCAGCTCCAACGCCGCCTTGTACACATCCCAGTTCTTGTATCCGAATTTCATGCCCTCCAAAGTGCCCCCGAACCAGGGGCCCCCACAT